>NZ_JBEZEV010000004.1:0-134306 GCF_040649055.1 Micromonospora sp. NPDC049060 | reverse complement strand
TCGCGGGCCGCGTTAGTCTTCTGGGCCCCGGGCGGGGGGTGCGCGCGGCGGGGGCCGGGGGGGGGGGCCGGGGCCCGCCCGGCCCGCCACCCGCGCACTGCGTCAGCCGGCGCCGCCGGCCCGGAAGGCGACCCAGGCGTCGCTCATCCGGTCAGCCTGGCCCGGGGTGAACATGTTCATGCAGGAGTCCTGCGTGTAGTCCATGAAGTTGTGGATCGGGTCCAGCCCGGGTGCGGTGCAGGTGTCCGCGCCGATCGGGCAGTTGAACTGCGGCGTCGCCTCGCGCGGGGTGTCCGCGACGAAGTCGCCGGAGGCGGAGCAGCCGTGCGCGAAGGTGTGCTCCAGCATCAGCCAGTGCCCGACCTCGTGCGTCAGCGTGTCGCCGAGGGCGTACTTGCCGGCCGTGCCGCCCGGCATCGACTCGTCGAGCATCACCACGCCGTCGATGTAGTCGCGGCCGTTGTTGTAGCCCTTCGGGAAGTACGCCCAGCCGAGCAGGCCGCCGCCGATGTTGGCCGCGTACACGTTGAGGGTCTCGGAGTCGCCGGTGTACAGCGCCTTCTTCATGTCGCGCTCGTTCTTGCCCGGCACGACGGTGTACCAGTTGCTGTTCACCGTCCACGTCGTGTCGACGAGGTCGAACCGGAACGGCGTGTCGGAGGCGTCGGCGGCGGTACGGCCCGCGAACGAGTCGTTGAGCACCTTCATCTGGGCCGCGATCAGGGTGTTCCACCTGGTCGTCTCGGCCGCGGTGAGCGGGTGGTCGGAGATCATGTGGAAGACCGTCGGCACGGTGACGCTGCCGTTGGCCAGGCGCGGGGCGTCCTTGATGACGCCGTAGGCGTTCGCCTCGTTCTTGGCGTAGAGCTCCGGCTCCTTGGCCGTGGCGCCCTCGGCGAGCCGGGCCGCGCCGTGCCCGTGGGCGTCCGGCTCGCACTCGGCCGCGCCTGGGGAGACGGGCACGGGCGCCGCTGACACCGCGCCGTAGGCGCCGCCGGACGCCAGGAGCGTCGCGGCGGTGGCGGTGAGGACCGCGAGTCGGAAGATGGGTCTCCTGTGCATCGGTGCACCTTTCAGGAGGATGGAGGCGGTGCGAAGTCGACACGGGGTTGTCATGACCAGGTCGATGACGTCGTCTCCCCGGTATGAGACCACGTCGATCGCGCATGCAACAGACCTGCGGAAAGAGCCTGTTCTCCCTGTAACGCCAGGGGGCCGGGGAGCGCTGATCGGAGGCGCGCGGGGCGTTCCGCGGCCGCGCCGCGCCTCCTCGGGGCGTACCGGCAAGGCCCGTTTCGTCCTTTCGGACGGCTACTGCTGACGGACCCGGTAGTAGAGGTGGGTGACCCGGTCGCCCTCGACGACCGTCGGGTCGGACAGCTCGACGGGGGCGTCGCGGACGTGGTCGAAGAACGGCACGCCGTCGCCGAGCAGCACCGGCACCAGGTTGACCCGGATCTCGTCGAGCAGCCCGGCCGCCAGGCACTGGCGGGCGATGCTGCCGCCGTTGACCGCGACCCAGCGGTCGCCGGCCAGCTCCCTGGCCTGCGCGACGGCGGCCTCCACGCCCTCGGTGACGAAGGTGAACGGCGCGCCCGGCCGGGGCCAGCCGTCCGGCACGTGGTGGGTGACGACCACGACGGGCTTGTCCATGGGGTGCCGGCCGTCCCAGGCGTCCACGAGGTCGAACAGCCGCCGGCCGACGACCAGGGCGCCGGTGTCGTCGAGGGTGTGCCGCAGGTGCCCGGCGCTCGCCTGCGAGGTGCGGAACGTCATCTCCGGCTTGGCGGTCGCGGTGGCGACATCGCCGTTGCCGTACCAGTGAAAGAGCTGGTCGAAGCCGCTCTCGCCCGGGCCGGCGATGTAGCCGTCCAGCGACATGCTCGCCTCGGTGTAGACCCCGGCCATCTACAGCACCCGGGTGATCTGCTCGGCCGCGATCCGGGCGTCCGACCGGGCCGGATCCAGGTTGGCGCAGAGCACCACCGACGCGCCGACGGCCAGCGGCGCCAACAGCCAGTACACGGGCTGCTCGTGCTCGGCGACGTCGACAAGCAGCCGGTCGCCCGCCCGCAGGTCGAGCCGCTCCGCGACGGCCAGCGCGACGCTGCCCCACTCGCGGTAGCTCGTGCCGTCGGGGCTGGCCGCGTCGGCGCTGGTCAGCGGGGCGGACGCGGGCAGCGCGTCGGTGTGCCGGCCCACCTCGGCCAGCCAGTCCCGGTATTCCTCGGGGGCCGGGGCGCGCGGGGTGACGCCGAGGGAGAGCACGAAGCGGTGCCGCGCCTCGGGCACGTCCTCCAGCCAGTCGTCGAGCCGCTCGGCGCTGACGAAGACGGCGTCGTACGGCTCGTCGGCGCCCGGCTCGACCGGCGGCAGGCCGGCGGTCGCCCGGGGCCGGAAGGACACCGCCACCCCGGCCGACCAGGCGCCCAGCAGCACGGCGGCGCTCTGCCAGTGCGCCGGGAGCAGCACGGCCGCCCGGTCGCCGACGCCCAGCCCGCAGCCCTCGCGCAGCAGCCCGGCGGCCCGCGCCGCCCAGCCACCCAGCTCCGTCGCGGTCAGGTCGACCCGCTCACCGGTGGCGTCGTCGAGGTAGGTGAGCAGCGGCCGGTCCACCTCCGCCGCCCGGCCCCCGGTCAGCGGCTCCCGGACGAGGGCATCGGTCATGTTCATGTCGCACTCCTCGGCAGGCTGCGGTCAGCCTACTGAACCGGGGACGGGCCGACGGGGCACCGACGCGCCCGGCCAGGCAGCGCTCCCCGCCAGCCGGGCCTGTCACGGGGCGGGCGCCAGAGCCTCCCGCACGCCATGTCACCTGGGCTTCTTCGTGTGCTGACGCACAAACTCCTGCTAGCCTGGAGGTCGCAGGACGCCCTTCGGGGCTCCCGCACCCGCCTTAGGGCCCGCTGACGCGGGCCCTTCGTGCGTCCGGGGTCACGGGACCTTGGCCAGCGGATCCCAGCACCAGCTGTGATAGCAACGGGACGCGACCAGGGACCACAAGCGCTCGTTTGCCGCCGTTTCCCGAGTGTCGGCACCGGGCCGGTCGAGGCGCTGGAACAGGAACGTCACCAGGTCGACTGCCTGAACGAGCCGGCTCGCGTGCGACGGGGCGAAGTGCAGCGTGTCGACGATCCGCGTGAGCTTCCTCGACCGGTACCCGCCGGTCCCGGACACGCGATACCGCGTCAGGTCGGCCCGGTGCACCGCCTGCTCCTGCACCTCGTCGGCGATGACCAGCGCATATTCCTCCCGGCTCGCTGCATATCCGTCGACCCTCTCCAGCAGGTGCGACAGCACCACCTCGTGCGCCGGTCGCGCGTCTGCGGCGTACCTCTTGGCCAGTGCCGCCCGCTGCACGCCCCGGATGATGATCGTGACGTTGTGAGCGCCGATCGCCTCCATCGCCGCCCGGTAGACCGCGATCCGGGCGCGGGGCGGCACTCCCTTCCAGACAGACCTGGCGTGGAAGATGTCGTAACCGTGCAACTCGGTCGCGGGCGGCACGCCGTACGTCTTGGTGGCGTGGTCCATCACCTGGTCGAGTGCCTCGCTCAACGGCATCGCGACCACGTCGGGCACCAGCAGCGCCCCGATCCAGTAGAGGCGGTCGGTGAACGACTCGTCGACGTACGTGAGCAACACCCGGTGAGAGTACGACGACGCCAGGTGACCGGCGTGGACTCCACCGGCGAGTCAACGGGCGGGCAGTTCAGGGCCGCCGTCGAGTAGCGGGGCCAGCAGGTCGCCCTGCTTCTCCACCCGCTTGAGCACCTCCCCCGCCGTGTACGGTTTCGTCGCCGGCCGCTTCCCCGCCGCGCCCGCCTCGACCTCGTCCCAGGTCAGCGGGGTGGAGACGGACGGCACGGACTGCGCCCGCAGCGAGTACGGCGACACGGTCGTCTTGGCGGCGTTGTTCTGGCTCCAGTCGATGAAGACCTTGCCCGGCCGCAGGTTCTTCGCCATCTTCGACACGACAAGCTTCGGGTGCGCCCGCTCCAGCTCCTGCGCGATCCGCTTCGCGTAGTCGGAGACCAGATCGGCCGACTGGGTACCGGCGACCGGGCAGCAGAGCTGCATGCCCTTCTTCCCCGAGGTCTTGGGATACGAGGAGATGCCGTCGTCGGCGAGCCGGTCGCGCATCAGCAGCGCCACCTGGCAGCACTGGCGCAGCGCCGCCGGCGGCCCGGGATCGAGGTCGACGACCATCATGTCGGGCTGCTCGCCGACCTTCCACTGCGGCGTGTGCAGCTCCAGGGCGGCGAGGTTGGCCAGCCAGACCAGGGTGGGCAGGTCGTCGGCGACCACATAGTCGATGGTGTCCCGGCCCTTGCTGGACCCGGGCGCGGGCAGCGTCTCGGTGCGTACCCAGCCGGGGGTGGCGGCCGGGGCGTTCTTCTCGAAGAAGGAGCCGCCGGTGACCCCGTTGGGGAAGCGGATCCGGGTGAGCGCCCGGTCGGCCAGGTGCGGCAGGAGCACCGGGGCGATCCGGGTGTAGTAGTCGATCACCTCGCCCTTGGTGAACCCGGCCTCGGGATACAGCACCTTGTCCAGGTTGGACAACTCCAGCGCGCGCCCCTCCACGTCCACCTTGAACCGCTCAGCCGGCATCGTCGACCTCCTCGGCGGGTTTGTCCGGCCGCAGCCGGAGCACCCGGGGGAACCGCAGTCGCCCGTCCGGGGTGCGCTGGCCGTACTTCACCTCCACCACGACCAGGGGTGTTACCCAGATCGCCCCCCGGGCATCCTCGCGCGGCACGTCCCCCGCGAACGGCGACGCGCCGGCGCGCAGCGGCTCCAGCTCGCGGAGCAGTTCCCGCTCGATGGCCGCGCCGATGCCGCCGCCGACGCGCCCCCGGTAGGTGAGCCGCCCGTCGGGGCGCGGCACCCCGACCAGCAGGCCGCCGATCCGGCGCGCCCCGGGCCGCCAGCCGCCGACCACGAAGTCGCCGGTGACCTCCAGCTTGACCTTCACCCAGTCCGGCGAGCGCACGCCCGGCCGGTAGACCGAGTCGACCCGCTTGGCCATCACCCCCTCCAGGCCGTGCTCGCCGGCCGCCTCGTAGGTGGCCGGGCCGTCGCCGAAGAGCGGCGACACCGCCCACCGGGCGCCGCCGAGCGCCAGGCCGTCCAGGGCCGCCCGCCGGCGGGCGTACGACCGGCCGGTCAGGTCCTCGCCGTCGAGCCGGAGCAGGTCGAAGATCATGTACGTCACCGGGGCGACCGCCGCCAGCCGGGCGGCCTTGTTCCGGTCGCGCACGTGCATCCGCTCCGCCAGGGCCGTGAACGAGGGCTGGCCGGTCTCGCCGAGCAGCACCACCTCGCCGTCGAGCAGCGCATCGCCCGCCTGCTCGTGCAGGGTGGCCAGCTCGGGGTACGCGGCGGTGATCTCCACGCCGCTGCGGGCGTACAGGTGCTGCCGGCCGCCGGAGATGTCGGCGAGCGCGCGGACGCCGTCCCACTTGAACTCGTACGCCCAGCCGGCACCCGCCGGGAGCTGCCCGGTCATCGCGAGCATCGGCTTGAGCGGCGCGCCGGGCACGTCCCGACTGTACTTGCGCACCGAAGCGCTCGCGTGGCCTTCGATCATTTGCGATCCTGGGCTGTACCGGCGAGAGGAGCACGGGGATGCGGGCCATCTGGAAGGGAGCCGTCTCGTTCGGGCTCGTCTCCATCGGGGTCAAGCTCTACTCGGCCACCGAGGAGAAGGACATCCGCTTCCACCAGGTGCACCGGGAGGACGGCGGGCGCATCCGCTACAAGCGCACCTGCCAGATCTGCGGCGAGGAGGTCACCTACGACGACATCGCCAAGGGCTACGACATCGGCGGCGGCGAGATGGTGATCCTCACCGACGAGGACTTCGCCGAGCTGCCGCTGTCCAGCTCGCGCGCGATCGACGTGCTGGAGTTCGTCCCGGCCGAGCAGGTCGACCCGATCCTCTACAACAAGGCGTACTTCCTGGAGCCGGAGGGCACCGCCACCAAGCCGTACGTGCTGCTGCGCGACGCGCTCGCCGACTCGGAGCGGGTGGCGATCGTCAAGGTGGCGCTGCGCCAGCGGGAGCAGCTCGCCACGCTGCGGGTCCGCGAGGGGGTGCTGCTGCTCAACACGATGCTCTGGCCGGACGAGATCCGGAAGCCCGACTTCGGCTTCCTCGACGAGGACCTGAAGGTCCGCCCGCCGGAGCTGGCGATGGCCAGCTCGCTGATCGACTCGATGGCCGGCGAGTTCGAGCCGGACGCCTTCACCGACGACTACCGGGCGGCCCTGCAGGAGGTCATCGACGCCAAGGTGGAGGGTCGCGAGGTGGTCCAGCCGGAGGAGGTCGAGGAGGCTCCGGCTGCGGCGGTGGACCTGATGGCGGCGCTGAAGGCGTCCGTCGAGCGCGCCCGGTCCGCCCGGGGCGAGGCGCCGGCCGGTGGCGGCGGGGAGCCGACCCCGATCTCGGCCGCCCGCTCCGCGCAGAAGAAGGCCGCCGAGAAGAAGGCGGCGAAGGCGCCGGCCAAGAAGACCGCCGAGAAGAAGGCCGCGCCGAAGAAGGCCGCCGCCAAGAAGGCCGCCCCGAAGAAGGCCGCCGAGGGCGAGAAGAAGCCCGCCGCGAAGAAGGCCGCCGCGAAGAAGACGGCCCGCAAGACGGCCTGACCCCTGGTCGTACGCGCCTCCCGCCGTACGAGGTTGCCTTGACGCCGGTGGGAAGGTCTAGCGTCGGTCGGGTCGGACGAGGGAGGTCGGATGCTGATCGGTGAGCTGGCGGAGCGCGCCGGCACGAGCACCCGGGCCCTGCGTTACTACGAGACGCACGGCCTGGTCCGGGCGGCCCGCTCGGCCAACGGATACCGGGTCTACGACGAGGCGGAGCTGCACGTCGTACGCGAGATCCGGGCGCTGCTGGCGGTGGGCTTCGGCCTGGACGACATCCGCCCGTTCGTCGCCTGCCTGCGGGCCGGCAACGCCTCCGGTCACGTCTGCCCCGACTCGGTGGCCGTGCTGCGGCGCAAGCTGGCCGAGGTCGACGCCGGCATCGACCGGCTGCACGCGGTCCGCCAGGAGTTGCGCGACCAACTCGCCCACGCCATCACCCAACGGGAGGAAACATGCTCGAGACTGCGCCGGGCGGCTCGCTGACCGCCGTCACCGACGACACCTTCGCCACCGTGGTGCTCGCCGCCGACCGACCGGTGGTGGTGGACTTCTGGGCGGACTGGTGCCCGCCGTGCCGGGCCATCTCCCGCAGCCTCGCCGAGCTCGCCGAGGAGTTCGCCGGGCGGCTGCTCGTGGCCACGATCGACACCGACGCCAACCCGACGGCCACCCGCACCTACGGCGTGATGTCCCTGCCCACCCTCCTGGTCTTCCGCCACGGGCAGGTGGTCGGCTCGATCGTCGGCTCCCGCCCGAAGCACCACCTGCGCCAGGGGTTGGCACGGCATCTCGCGGGCTGAACCGCCGGCCGGCGCGGTGCGGTCTCGCAGGTGCGGATCACCGCGGGTAGGCTCCGCCGGCCCCCGCCGCGAGAGGAACCCCATGCCGTACACCCCCGACCTGGACCGGCTGCTGACACCCGGCGCCCGCTTCGCCGACGAACACGCCACGTACGTCATGGAGGTGCACCCGCTGGGCGACGTCGTGCTGCCGACGGGGCGGGTGGTCGGCTGCGACCCGGTGGCCTGCCCCGAGGACGAACCGTTCACGGTCGGGGTGGCCCCCGGCCGCTACCCGGCCCGGGCCTGGGTCGCGGTGGTGCGGGGCGAGGACACCGAGGCGGACCGGCGGGTGGCCGCCCTCGAACTGGTGGTCCACGACGAGCCGGCGGCCCGCTGGGAGATGGCGCTGGTCGGCGACCAGGACGTCTCGGCCCTCAAGTCCGACGGTTGGTTCGGCTACGGGGTGGACACCGGCATCGGCACCCTGGCCGACCCGACCGCGCTGGCCGCCCTGGAAACGTGGGACGAGGGCGCGGTGACGGACGTCTTCGTCGCGGACGAGCCCGCGGGCGGGCCGGTGCCGGGGCACGTCGCCGCGGTGCTCGACGAGGCGACCGGGGCCAACGTGGTGACGGTCTGGTCCGGCTGGGGCGACGGCTGCTACGGCACCTGGATCGGGCGGACCGCCGACGGCCGGGTCACCTCGTTCGTGACCGACTTCATGGTGGTGCCGGGGCCGGCGTGACCCGTGCGGCGGGGGCGGCCACGGTCGAGGCGGCGCGGTGGGCGGCCGGGCGGGTACCGTGTGCGTCGGCTTTCCCCCCGGCACTCCGATGCCGGCCACCACCTTCGCAGCAGGGAGTCGACGCCGTGAGCGAGCGTACGCAGAACCGGTCCCAGAAGTCGGAGCGGCGGCTGGCCGCCCAGTTGGCCGCCCAGAAGGCGGCCGAGGCGAAGCGCCGCCGGCAGGCCTGGGCCGGCGGGCTCGCCGGGGTCGCGGTCGTCGCGGTGCTGATCACCGTCTTCGTGACGATCGGGCGCAACAGCGACGGCGACAAGGACCAGACGGCCAGCGCCCCCTCGGCCGGCCCGTCCGCCAGCGCCCCCGCCGCCGACACGCCCCCCGCCCCGCAGCTCCCGGAGGGGGCCGACCCGGCCCTGGGCACCAAGCCGAAGGTCACGGCCGGCGAGGGCGAGCTGAAGAAGCTCGTCGTGACCCCGATGATCAAGGGCACCGGCCCGGCGGTGAAGAAGGGTCAGACGATCACCACGAACTACGTCGGCGTCTTCTACAAGGACGGCAAGGAGTTCGACTCGTCGTGGAACGCCGGGCAGCCGGCGACCTTCGCCATCGGCGTCGGCCAGGTCATCCCGGGCTGGGACCAGGGCCTCGTCGGGGTGACCGTCGGCAGCCGCGTGCAGCTCGACCTTCCGGCCGAGCTGGCGTACGGCACGAACCCGCCCGGCGGCCGTCCCGCCGGCCCGCTGCGCTTCGTCGTGGACGTGCTCGCGGCGCAGTGACCCGCGAACCGGCCCGGTCAAGCTCCGTGACCGGGCCGTTGCCCCGCGATAGCGGCCCGGTTCGCCCGGGATGTCGCCCGTCGTTGATGCAGTACCCCACAGGGGGCTTCCGGCCCCTCCGCCACCGGCAGTAGGTTCAGCGTCACCCCGGGCGGTCCGACCGTCCGGGGTGATGACCGGACCGGACGCGGAGGTGCACGTGACGGCGCTGGACGACGCGGGGCGGACCGCCCGGGTGTTGTGGACCCACTACGAGCCGGTCCACGCGATCACCTACTTCCACCCCCGCGCCCGGGCCGCCTTCGAGGCGGTCGGGCTGCGGGGCTTCTGGCGCGGCTACTTCGCCGGCCGGGCCGCGCCGCTGGGGGCCGCCGAGCCCGCCCCGGTGACGGCGGCGTTCTTCAACTTCGCCCCGCACACGGTGGCGCGGGCGCTGCCGGCCGTCTGGCGGCTGGCCACCCCGGAGGAGGCGCTGCGGGCGCGGCTCACGGGCGCGGTGCAGGCGCTGGCCGAGCTGACCTACGAGCTGCCGGAGTCGCACCTCGTCGAGGCGGCCGAGCTGCTGGAGGCCGCCGCGGCCGAGGCGGAGCCCGCCGGCCGGGTGCTGGGCGCCGCCAACGCCGCCCTGCCGCGCGGCGAGTACCCGCTGGCCCGGCTCTGGCAGGCCGCCACCACCCTGCGCGAGCAGCGCGGCGACGGGCACATCGCCGCGCTGGTCGCGGCCGACCTCGACCCGGTGGAGACGCTGGCGTGGCGGGTCGCGGTCGACATCTCGCCGCTGAACCTGCTCGGGCGCGGCTGGTCGGAGGAGCAGTGGGCCGCCGCCCGCGCCCGGCTGGCCGAGCGGGGCTGGCTCACCCCGGACGGGAAGCCGACCGAGCAGGGTCTCGCCCGGTTCCAGGCGATCGAGGACGCCACCGACGCCGCCGCCGCCCGCCCGTGGCGGACGCTGGGCCCGGAGCGCACCGAGCGGCTGCGGGAGCTGCTCGAACCGATCGCCCGCGCCGCCCACACCGTCATCCCGGAGGGCAACCCGATCGGCCTGCCCGCGCTGCGGAGCTGACCCCCGCCCACCGGCCCGGACGCCGCCGATGGGGCAGGATGGGTCCGTGGCGGATGCGGTGGTCTTCGACCTGGACGGCGTGATCGTGGACTCCGAGCCGGTGTGGGAGGAGGTCCGGCGGGCGTACGTCGCGGCGCACGGCGGCACCTGGCAGCCCGACACGCAGCGCCGGCTGATGGGCATGAGCACCGGCGAGTGGGCCCGCTACCTGAGCGGTGAGCTGGGCGTCGACCGCAGCCCCGAGCAGGTCGCCGCCGAGGTGATCGAGGAGATGACCCGGCGGTACGCGGAGCGCGTACCGCTGATCGACGGGGCCGACCAGGTCGTGCGCCGGCTGGCCGAACGGTGGCCGCTGGGGCTGGCCAGCTCGTCGCCGACCCGGCTGATCGCGGCGGCGCTGGCCGCGACGGACCTGACCGGGGCGTTCGGCGCCACGCTGTCGACCGAGGAGACCGAGCGGGGCAAGCCGGCGCCCGACGTCTACCTGGCGGTCGCCGAGCGGCTGGGCGTCGACCCGGCCCGCTGCGTGGCCGTGGAGGACTCGTCCAACGGCGTCCGCTCGGCCGCCGCCGCCCGGATGACGGTGGTGGCGGTGCCGCACGGGGCGTACCCGCTGGACCCGGACGCCGAACGCCTGGCGACGCTGGTCCTGGGCACGGTCGGGGAGCTGACCCCGCAGACCGTGGACCGCCTCGGGTAGGCAGCCCACCAGGCCGACACACCCTGACTCGGCGCCCCCGAAGCAACGCCAGCCCAACCCCAGGCCCGCCCACCGGGCGCGGGCATGAGCGCGGATCCGCCGGGTACGGCAGCCACGGCGCCCCGGCCGGGGCTGCCGGGTGAGGAGACGGGGATGAAGGCGATCGTGTACGAGCGCACCGGCGACGCCTCGGTGCTGCAACTGGTCGACCGGCCGGTGCCGGAGCCCGGCCCCGGCGAGGTCCTGGTGCGGGTGGCGTTCTCCGGGGTGAACCCGACGGACTGGAAGGCCCGCTCGCAGGGGCCGATGCCGCGCGACTGGCAGACGCCGGGGCAGGACGGCGCGGGGGTGATCGAGGCGGTGGGCGAGGGCGTCGACCGGGATCTGATCGGCGAGCGGGTCTGGCTGTGGGAGGCCGCGTGGCAGCGGCCCTGGGGCACCGCCGCCGAGTACACGGTGGTGCCGGCCCGGCAGGCGGTGCCCCTCGGGGACGCCTCCTTCGAGCTGGGCGCCAGCCTGGGCATCCCCTTCCTCACCGCGCACCGCTGCCTGACGGCCGGCGAGTACACGCCGGACCGGCTGCACGCGGGCGCGCTCAGCGACCACACGGTGCTCGTGCAGGGCGGGGCGGGCGTGGTGGGCAACGCGGCCATCCAGCTCGCCCGCTGGGCGGACGCCTGCGTGGTCGCCACCGTCAGCAGCCCGGAGAAGGCGCAGTTGGCGGCGGCGGCCGGCGCGTCCTTCGTGGTCGACTACCGGACGCAGGACGTGGTCGAGGAGGTCCGCAAGATCGCGCCCGACGGGGTGCACACGATCGTCGAGGTCTCCGCGGCGCGCAACGCCGCCGCCGACGTCCAACTGCTCCGGCGTGGCGGGGCGGTCTGCGTCTACGCCGACGACGGCGGGGACGAGGTGACCCTGCCGATCCGGCCGTTGATGGCGCCGAACGCGCGGTTCCAGTTCGTCCTCGTCTACACCGAGCCGAAGGCGGCCAAGGCCCAGGCGGTGGTGGACGTGGCCGCCGCGGCGGCGCAGGGCGGGATCCGGGTGGGCGAGGACGCGGGCCTGCCGCTGCACCGCCACCCGCTCTCGGCGGCCGTCGCGGCCCACGAGGCGGTCGAGAACTCGGTGGTCGGGAAGGTGCTGATCACCACCAGCGGGGACGAGTGACGACCGGCGGCCGAAAGCCCTCTGAGCTGGGCGGATTTCCCCGTAGTGGGCACAGAGGCGAACAAGTTTCGCAACAATGACGGTGCGGGTACCCCCGCATGGAGCGGGCGGCCCCGGCGCGGTGCGAACGCCGGGGCCGCCCCTGGGGAGGGAGTTCAGGAGTGTTCCCTACCCCAACAGGCGACGGTGCGCCTGAGAACGTTACGGGGCGGTCAGCTCCCGGACACTCAGTTCGCCCCCGGCGTACCGGGAACGGACGACCTTCTTGTCGAACTTACCGACGCTGGTCTTCGGCACCGCGTCGATGACGGCCCAGCGTTCCGGCAACTGCCAGCGGGCCACCGACCCGGCCAGGAACTCCCGCAGCTCCTCGACCGTCGCCGCCGCACCCTCGCGCAGCACGACGGTGGCGAGCGGCCGCTCACCCCAGCGCTCGTCGGGCACCCCCACCACGCAGGCCTCCAGCACCGCCGGGTGGGCCATCAGGGCGTTCTCCAGCTCGACCGAGGAGATCCACTCGCCGCCGGACTTGATGACGTCCTTGGCCCGGTCGGTGAGCGTGATGTACCCGTCCGGCGAGAGGGTGCCGACGTCGCCGGTACGCAGCCAGCCGTCGCGGAACTTCTCCTCGTCGGGCACGTCGTCGCCGACGTACCGCGCGGTCACCCACGGCCCGCGGACCTCCAGCTCGCCGACCGACGCCCCGTCGGCGGGCAGCGGCTCGCCCAGCGGGCCGACGATGCGGGCCTCGACCCCGGCCGGCACCCGGCCCTGCGTGTAGCGGTAGCGCCAGGCCTCCTCGCCGGTCGCGCCGGCCGGCGGCCGGGAGACCGAGCCCAGCGGGGACATCTCCGTCATCCCCCAGGCGTGGATGACGTCGATGCCGTGCCGCTCGGCGAACGCGTGCATCAGCGCCGGCGGGCAGGCCGAGCCGCCGACGATCACCTCCCGCAGCGAGGAACTGTCCACGTCGTGGGCGTCCAGGTGGGCCAGCAGGTCCGTCCAGATGGTCGGCACCGCGCCGGCCAGGGTGGGCCGCTCGGCGGCGATCATGTCGGCGATCGGCGCGGCCTGGAGGAACCGGTCCGGCATGATCAGCGACGCCCCCGAGAGGAAGGCCGCGTACGGCAGGCCCCAGGACATCGCGTGGAACATCGGCACGATGGCCAGCTCGCGGTCGGTCGGGCCGAGACCGAACCCCTCCGGCATGCAGACCTGGAGGGAGTGCAGGTAGATCGAGCGGTGCGAGTAGGCCACGCCCTTCGGGTTGCCGGTGGTCCCCGAGGTGTAGCAGAGGGCGGCGGCGTCGCGCTCGTCCACCTCGGGCCAGTCGAAGACGTCCGGACGGTCGGCCAGCAGCGCGTCCCAGTGGTGCACGGCGATCCGGTCGCCGGCCGCCGCCGTGAGCGGGGCCGGGTCGCCGCCGCCGACGACCACCACGTGCCGCACGGTGCCCAGCTCGCCGATCACCCGGGCCAGCAGCGGAATGAGCGTCGAGTCGACGAGCACCACCCGGTCCTCGGCGTGGTTGGCGATGTAGGCGACCTGGTCGGGGAAGAGCCGGAGGTTGAGGGTGTGCAGCACCGCGCCCATGCTGGGCACCGCGAAGTACGCCACCAGGTGCTCGGCGTTGTTCCACATGAAGGTGGCGACCCGCTCGTCGCCGGTGACACCGCACTCGTCGCGCAGCGCGTGGGCCAGCCGGGCCGCCGTGCGCCCGACCTCGGCGTACGTCATCCGGCGCGGCTCGCCGCCCGTCCAGGTGACGACCTCCGCCGTGCCGTGCACGGTGGCGCCGTGGCCGAGGATCCGGGCGACCTGGAGGGGAGCGTCCATCATCGTGCTACGCATGGGTAACAAAGTAGTGTCGGCGGTCACAGGTTGGGAACCCTGGAATGCCGGTCGAGACCGTAACGGCACCGTAAATTGTCCGGGTGAGCATCTCCTGGGCCGATTCGTACGTGGGACAGCTACGCGCGCTCGCCGGTGACCGGACGCTGATGTTCGTCGGCGCCCGCGCCGTGGTCCGCGACAGGGCGGGGCGCCTCCTGCTGATCCAGCGCTCCGACAACGGGCAGTGGGCCCTGCCCGCCGGGGCGATGGAGCTGGGCGAGTCGATCGCCGACTGCGCCGTCCGGGAGGTACGCGAGGAGACCGGGCTGCGCGCGCTGCGGGTCAGCGCCTTCGCCCTCTACACGGGCCCGGACCGCACCCACACCAACATGTACGGCCACACGTACCAGATCTTCACGACCGCGTTCCGCGTCGACGAGTGGGACGGCGAGCTGGCCCGGGTCACCGACGAGACGACCGACGCGGGCTTCTTCCACCGGGCGCAACTGCCGGCCCCGCTCTCCACGAGCGTCGCCGAGACCGTCGCCGACCTGGACGTCTTCGAGCAGACCAACCGGCTGATCCTCAAGTAGGCGGGCCGGGCCGGGCCGGGCCGGTCAGAGCATCGTCTGGCTCTTCGCCTCCATCTCGGCGGCGGCCTCCTCCTTCGACTCCCTGTCCAGCGGCTTGCCGCCGGGCGCCGGGCCCTCGCCGCCGAGGCCGTCCGTGCCGCCCGTGGCGCCGCCCGGGCCCGCACCGCGCAGCTTCTCGTTCGGCAGCGCCAGCGTGACCAGCACCGCCACGATCGCGATCAGGCCGGTGGTCAGGAAGACCAGGTGCAGCGACTCGACGAACGCGGCCTGGACGGCCGCGCGCACCGGGGCGGGGAGCGCCAGGATGGTCGCCGGATCGTTGACCGAGACGTCCGCCCCGCCGCTCGCCGCGACGGCGGCCTGCTGCTCCGGCGGCAGTACGGCGATCGCGCCCGGCAGCCGGTCAGCGAGTTCCGAGGTGAGCCGCGACGACAGCACCGCGCCGAGGATGGCGACGCCGAACGAGCCGCCCAGCGACCGGAAGAACGTCGCCGACGAGGTGCCGGCGCCCAGGTCGCGCATCGACACGGAGTTCTGCACGGCCAGGATCAGCGACTGCATGCAGAGCCCCAGCCCGACCCCGATCACGACCATGAAGCCGAAGGCCGCCCAGAGCGAGGTGTCCACCTCCAGCCGGGTGAACAGCAGCATGCCGACCAGCAGCACCGCCGCGCCGGACACCGGGAACCACTTGTACCGGCCGATCCGGCTCATCGCCCGGCCGGTCAGCACCGAGGTGACGATGATGCCGGCCATCATCGGCAGCATCAGCAGGCCGCTGCGGGTGGGCGAGGCGCCCCGGACGATCTGGAGGTAGAGCGGGATGAAGATGATCGAGCCGAACATCACCAGGCCGAGCACGAAGCCGGCCGAGTTGGCCAGCGCGAACGTGGCGCTGCGGAACAGTCGCAGCGGCAGGATCGGCTCGGCCACCCGGGCCTCCTGGAGCACGAAGAGCACGCCGAGCACCGCGCCCGCGACGAAGAGGCCGATGATCACCCCGGAGCCCCAGGCGTACTCGTTGCCGCCCCAGCTCAGCGCGAGCAGCAGGCAGCTCACCCCGGCGACCAGCAGCGCCGCGCCGAGCCAGTCGATCGAGTGGTCGCGCCTGGTGAACGGGATCAGCCGCAGCACCCGGGAGCACACGACGATCGCCAGGATCCCCAGCGGCACGTTGATGTAGAAGATCCACCGCCAGTCGGTCTCGGCGAAGTAGCCGCCGACCAGCGGCCCGGCGACCGAGGAGAGGCCGAAGACCGCCCCGAACAGGCCCTGGTAGCGACCGCGCTCCCGGGGCGACACCACGTCCGAGATGATGGTGAACGCGAGCGTCATCAGGCCGCCGGCGCCGAGGCCCTGGACCCCCCGGGTGACGATGAGCTGGGTCATGTCCTGCGACAGGCCGGCCAGCAGCGAGCCGAGCAGGAACGTGCCGATGGAGAAGAGGAAGACGGGGCGTCGCCCGTACAGGTCGGCCATCTTGCCGTAGAGCGGCGTCGAGGCCGTGGAGGCCAGCAGGTACGCGGTCACCACCCACGAGTAGTGGTTGATCCCGCCCAGCTCGCCGACGATGGTCGGCAGCGCGGTGCCGACGATGGTCTGGTCGAGCGCGGCCAACAACATGCCGGTCATCAGGCCGAACATCAGCAGCCGGATCTGTCGCCCGCCGAGCGCCGGGGCTTCCGTGGTCATCCCGCCTCCTTTCCCCGCTCACCCGAAACATGCGTGCGGAGCGTAGGGCACCTCGTCGATCGTGGGGCCGGTGGCACTGCGGCCACCGACCTCACGACCAACGATCGGTCAGCGGGACGAGTGCGGGCCCTCGGCGAACTCTTCGACGATCTTGGCGCAGAAGGCCGGCAGATCGTCCGGCTTGCGGCTGCTGACCAGGCCGCCGTCCGTGACGACCTGCTCGTCGACCCAGTCCGCGCCGGCGTTGACCAGGTCGGTGCGCAGGCTGGGCCAGGAGGTGAGCCGGCGGCCCCGCACCACGTCCGCCTCGATGAGCGTCCACGGCCCGTGGCAGATCACCCCGACCGGCTTGCCGGCGTCGAAGAACGCCCTGACGAAGCGCACCGCGTCCGCGTCGGCCCGCAGGAAGTCCGGGTTCGCCACCCCGCCGGGCAGCACCAGCGCGTCGTAGCCGGCCGCGTCCGCGTCGGCCGCGGTCACGTCCACGTCGTACGTCTTCGACTGGTCCAGGTGGTTGAAGGACTGGATGGTGCCGGGCTTGAGCGAGACCAGCTCCACCGTGGCGCCGGCCTGCTCCACCGCCTCGCGGGGCTGGACGTACTCGACCTCCTCGACGCCGTCGGCGGCCAGGAACGCGATCCGCTTGCCCTGAAGTGTCGTCGCTGCCATCTCGGTCTCTCTCCTCTCCCGGGGGTACCGTCCGTCCCTTCCCGGGGCCCGGTGCCCGAAACCCCTCCCCGGCGGCGGCAGGTTTGGCCCGGATGCCCCGGGGGACCCGGGACGGCATGGCAGGAGGAGCAGCGGAACAGCGCCGGCTCGCCACCGTGGTGGAGGGCTGGCTGGGTCGTCCCGTCCTGGTCGTCGGGGACGCCATGCTCGACGAGTGGCGCTTCGCCGAGTCCGACCGGCTCTGCCGGGAGGCGCCGGCCCCGGTCCTCACCCTGCGCCGACGGATCTCGGCGGCCGGCGGGGCGGCGAACACCGCCGTCAACGTCGCCGCGCTCGGGGGCCGGGCGGTGCTGGTGGCGCCGGTCGGCGCGGACGTCGCCGGCGACGAACTGCACGACTGTCTGGACCGGGCCGGCGTCTGGGACCGTACGGTCAACCAGCCCGCACGCCCGACGCCGGTGAAGCGGCGGATGCTGGCGGGCAACCAGATCCTGCTCCGGGAGGACTCCGGCGACCCCGACGACGTGCTCGACGCCGACGGGGTGGCCCGGCTGCTCACCGCGCTGGACTGCGCCACCGAGGAGCTGCGCGCCGCCGGTGGCGAGGCGCCCACCCTGGTGGTCTGCGACTACGGGCTGGGGGCGCTGCCCGCGCCCGTGCGCGCCTGGCTGGTGACCCACCGGGAGCGGTACGCGACGGTCGCGCTGGACGCCCACGACCTGGCCGACTGGCGCGGCCTGGCCCCGACGGTGGTGACCCCCAGCTTCGCCGAGGCGACCCGGCTGCTCGCCCGGGCCGCCGGTGCCCGTCCGGCGCCCGGTGCCGGGCTGCACCTGGACCACCCGGACGGCGACCCGGCCGACGGCCCCTCCGAACTCACGGTGGGCGTCTCCCCCGGCGGTCTCGCGCCGCACCACGCCGTCCACCGCCCCGGCCCGACGAACCCGACCGGCGAGCCGACGGCCGGCGAGGGCCGGGTGGCGATGACCGGGAACGGGCTCACCGTGACCGGCACCGGCGTCACCGTCAACGCCACGGCCGGCGAGGGCGTCGACCGGGCCGTCCTGGCCGAGTCCCGCCTCGCCGAGCTGCGCGCGCACACCGGCGCCGACGTGGTGGCGGTGACCCTGGACACCGACGGCGCGGTGGTCGGCGGGGCGGACGGCGAGCCCCGGCGCAGCCACAGCACCCCCGTGCCGGCCAGCCACGCGGTCGGGGCGGGCGACGCGTACCTGGCGGCGATGACGCTGGCGCTGGCGGCCGACGCGCCGCTGCCCACCGCCGCCCAGCTGGCCCAGCTCGCCGCGACCATCACCGTCTCGGACACCGGCACCTGCGTGTGCCGCCGGGAGGACCTGCTCGTCGCGCTGGACGCACCGGTCGACGGAGCGGGCCACCGGGCGCTGGTCGGCACCGACGAGCTGGCCGCGATCGTCGAGGAACACCGCCGGGCGGGCCGCGCGATCGTCTTCACCAACGGCTGCTTCGACGTGCTGCACCGGGGCCACGTGCGCTACCTGGAGCAGGCCCGCGCGCTCGGCGACCTGCTGGTGGTGGCGGTCAACTCCGACGGCAGCGTACGCCGGCTGAAGGGCCCGGACCGGCCGGTGAACCCGGTGGAGGACCGCATCGCCCTGCTCTCCGCGCTCGCCTGCGTCGACCACGTGGTGGTCTTCGAGGAGGACTCCCCGGCGGAGCTGATCGAGGCGGTCCGCCCCGACGTGTACGTCAAGGGCGGCGACTACCCGCCGGAGATGGTGCCCGAGGCGCCGCTGGTGCGCAGCCTCGGCGGGCAGGTCCGCACCCTCGGGTACGTCCCCGACCGGTCCACCTCGGCGATCATCGACCGGATCCGGGCGCACGGCCAGGAGCCGCAGGAGGAGGACACCTCCCTGACGCCCGAGCCGTCGTGAACCGCCCGCTCGACCTCGGCACGGCCGGCGGGTTCCGCGCGGACCGGCTGCTCGACGTGCTGATCCCGACCCGCAACCGCCCCGCCGAACTGGCGGTCACCCTCTCCGGGCTGGCCGCCCAGGAGGGCGTGCCCGGCTTCGGCGTGGTGGTCAGCGACCAGTCCGACGGCGACGCCGCGTACCGGCACCCGGCGGCGGCCACCATGGTCCGGGCGCTGCGCCACCGGGAGCACCCCGTGCTGCTGACCCGCCGGCTGCCCCGGCGCGGGCTGGCCGAGCACCGGGCGTACCTGCTGGCCGCGTCCGCCGCCCGGTACGTGCTCTGCCTCGACGACGACGTCTGGCTGGAGCCGGGCACGCTGCGCCGGCTGGTCACCGCCGTCGAGGAGCTGGGCTGCGGCTTCGTCGGCAACGCGGTGCACGGGCTGTCGTACGCCGACGACGTCCGGCCGGAGACGCACCGGCACTACGAGGAGTGGACGGGGCGGCCCACGCCGGAACGGATCCGCCCCGGCACGCCGCAGTGGGATCGGGCGACGATCCATTCGGCGGCGAACCTGCTGCACGTCACGCGGCAGCTCGACCTGCCGTCGGGTGCCTGGCGGGCGTACAGGGTGTCCTGGATCGGCGGCTGCGTGCTCTACGACCGGGCGAAGCTTGTCGACTCCGGCGGGTTCGACTTCTGGCGGCGGGTGCACGAGAAGCACCAGGGCGAGGACGTGGCCGCCCAGCTCGCCGTGCTGGCGCGCTTCGGCGGCGCCGGCGTCCTGCCCAGCGGCGCGTACCACCTGGAGTCGCCCACCACGGTCACCGACCGGGAGGTGGAGGCGTGGGAGGTCGTGCTCGCCGACGACGACGCGCCTCAGCGGGTGTGAGTGCCAGTCACCGGTTGTCTCACCCCCTTGCCACAATGCGGTCCGTGAATGAACTGGAAGCGTTCCGCGCCGCTGCCCAGAAAAAGGGAATGCCCGACGACGCCATCGACTGGTGGCTGCGCCTCGCGCGCCCCTGCCTCTATCTGGAGAAGGACGGCAGCGGCCCCGTGGTCGGGCACTTCGGCGGCACGCCCTCGCTGCCCGCCTCGGTGGTCTGGCCGGACGACACCGTCCACCTGGCCTCGATCGACCTCGCCGCGCTCCCCGATGGCGCGCTCGACCTCGGTCTGCCCAGCGACGGCACCCTGGTGTTCTTCGTGGAGCCGGACATGCCCACCTACACCGGTCAGGTGATCCACGTGCCGGCCGGCGCGACGGTCGCCGAGGCGGAGCCACCCTCCGGCTGGGACCCGTACGACCGTTTCCCCCTGCACGCCACGCCGAACTGGAGCCTGCCCGAGCGCCCTTCCGTCACTCCCGGCTACACCTGGGGCGACCGCGACGACGAGCCCGACTACAGGAGCATCGTGTGGAGCCTCGGCGACGAGCACGACGCCGACGAAGTAATCGTCCTCGGTGGTCACGGGCTGTCGAACACCGGTGGCCTTGGCGTTCCCGTCAACGAGGAGAGGGGAGAGGTGCTGCTGGCCGAGTTCTTCCTGAACGAGGAGAAGGTCGGCGACGACTTCGGGACCGACTACGCCACCGTCTACTACACGATCACCCGCGAGAGTCTGGCTGCCGGCCGTTTCGCGGAGGTCTCCTTGAACGCCGACTTCCACGGCTGACCTGCGGCACGGCCGGTCACCGGTCGTACCAGCCGGGCGGCCCGTCTCCGACGGGCCGCTCAGGGCGCTCCGGGCTGCGGGCGGAGCAGCTCGCGGGCCGCCTCCAGGACCTCGACCACCGGCACGTCGGTGACGAAGGAGTCCCGGTGCGGGCACTCGCCGTCGCCGGGGCGGTGCGGGTAGATGCCCGGGGTGCAGTCCACGCCGCAGACCGGGCAGAGCACCGTCCACGAGCTGATCGGCCGGTGCCGGCCGCGCAGCAGGTTCGCGACCGTGATCAGGTTGCCGACCCAGTAGATGCCGACGGTTGCGGTGCCCACGGCGGCGGCCAGGTGCAGTGGCCCGGTGTCGTTGGAGACCACCAGCTCGCAGCCGGCGTAGCAGCCGGCCAGGCCGCCGAGGCTGAGCGTGCCCACCTGCGGCCGGACCGGCACCCCGGCCGCCGCAACCACCCGGTCCACCACGTCCTGCTCGGCGGGCGTGCCCGTGACCAGCACCTCGTACCCGTCGCCGACCAGCTCGCGGGCCACCTCGGCGAAGCGTTCGGCGGGCCACCGGCGGCGGGTGTCGGTGGCGCCGGGGTGCAGCGCCACTCTCGGCCGCTCCGCCGGGCCGAGCACCTCGGCCGCCTCGGCCCGGTCGGCGTCGGTCACGGCCAACGCCGGGACGATCGTGGTGGCGCCCGCGCCGACCAGGCCGGCCGCCTCCAGGTAGCGGATCACCTCCTGCTGGTAGTAGACGTACCGGATCCAGCGGTCCAGCGGCGGCGCGTCCTCGGCGCGCAGCCCGGCGGTGACCCGCGCCCCGAGGGCACCGACGAACGGGTTGGAGTTGGCCCCGCCGCCGTGCAGCTGCAACGCCAGGTCGAAGCGTTCCCTGCGGGCCGCGGCCAGGAAGTCGTCAAGCGTCGACTCCGCCTCGCCCGGATCGGGACCCCGGATCCCCGGCGCGGGCGGCACCACCAGCACGCGGTCCACCGGCCCGGGCCGGTCGCGCCAGAACTTCGCGTGCCACGGCGCGCCGAGCAGCACGATCTCCGCTTCCGGGTACGCGGCCCGCAGCGCGTCCAGCGCCGGCAGGACGAAGATGAAGTCCCCGAGCGCGTTGGCACGCAGCACGGCGATCCGCTCGACGTCGGGCACGCGGCCGGTGGCCGGGCCGAGCAGGTTCGGGGTGCCCACGCGGCTCGTTACGGCCGGTCGGTCTCGCCGACGGCGATGTCCGGGTGGTGCATCTCCCGGTCCGCAGCCGGGTCGAGGACGTTCGGCGTACCCCCGTCGGGGCCGGCGGGTCGGGGGCCGGTGCGGCCGACGGTGATGGTGCGCGGCGCGGGCCGGGCGGCCCGGGGCAGCCGCACCCGGAGCAGACCGTGGTCCATGACCGCGTCGATGCTGTCGGGGTCCACCCGGGACGGCAGGTCGACCCGGTACTCGAAGCCCCGGGTCTCGAAGCCGCCGGGGATGCCGTGGTCGGCGTTGACCTCGGCCTCGGAGCGGGCCCGGACGCAGAGCTCGCGGTCGTCCAGTTCGACGGCCACCTCCTCCGGCGCCACCCCGGGCAGCCGCACCACGACCTCCCAGCCGTCGGCGGTCTCGGCCATCTCGACGTCCGGCGGCCCGGCCCGGCCCCCGACCAGCCGACGCAGCTCCGAACGCAGGGACTGGAGTTCGCCCATCGGATCCCAGCCCTGCTGCCGGCCGCGCCAACCCCGACCGGTCCCGCCGCTCTGCTCGCTCATGCCGGCCCTCCGCTGACGACCCGCTCGCTGCGCTCGCTCACTGCACCTCTCCGATCCGGTGGGTGGCCGCCGGAGATCGCAGTGAGCTGGGCGCGTCCAGCCCGGCCTCCCGGTCCACGCCGACGCCGAGCCGGTCGACCAGTTCCCCGCCCAGCCAGGCGCTCACACCGAGGATGGCCAGCGCGACCACCTCGATGGCGATCAGCGCGCCCCCGGCGGCCCGGGATTCGGCGTTGAGCCGGACCACCCAGATCGCGGCGAAGAGCAGGATCACCGCCACGTTGGCGGCGGCGTGCGTCAGCGCCACCCGCTTCGCGCGGGTGGCCGACGGGATGGCCAGCAGGTCGAACGTCCCGGCCGCCGCGGCCAGCAGGCCGCCGATCAGGCCGACGGTGATGTTCCAGTACGCGACCTCGCCGAGGAAGTCCGGCCCGCCGACGGTGTCCACCAGGTCGAACAGGACCGCGGTGACCAGCAGGCCGACCGGGAACATGACCAGCATCGGATGGACGGGATGACCCAGCACCTTGAGCCGGCTCTCCATCGGGCCTCCACTGCTCGGTCTCTCCGGGCGGGTCGAGTCGGTCTTTCCGGCCGGGTCGGGCCGGGCTCTCCCGGGCGGGTCGGGTGAGGCGGTACCCCCGCCCTGGAGGGACAAACCTCGCGCTGGTCGCGCTCTAGGCTGACTCGTGGCGGACACCCCGCCACCGGAGTCAACGCACGGGGGAGGATCACGTGACGGTGGACATCACCTCGCACGAGGAACTGCGCGAGCTGCTGGGGGCGCCGATGCCGCGCGCGGTGACCAAGGAGCGTCCCGTCCTGCACGCCCGGGACCGGGACTGGCTGGCCGCGTCGCCGTTCTGCCTGGTGGCAACGGCCGGCGCGGACGGCAGCTGCGACGTCTCGCCGAAGGGCGACCCGCCCGGCTTCGCACTGGTGCTGGACGAACGGACCATCGCCATCCCGGAGCGGCCGGGCAACCGGCGCGCCGACGGCTACCGCAACATCCTGGACAACCCGCACGTCGGATTGATCTTCCTGATCCCCGGGCGTACGGACACGCTGCGGATCAACGGCCGGGCCCGACTGGTCCGCGACGCGCCGTGGTTCGACGACATGGTGGTCAAGGGGCACCGCCCGATCCTCGCCGTGGTGGTGGAGATCGAGCAGATCTTCTACCACTGCGCCAAGGCGTTCCTGCGCTCCGAGCTGTGGCAGCCGGAGAGCTGGCAGCCGGACGCGCTGCCGTCCCGGGCCCGGCTGATCAAGGAGGTCGAGAACCCGGCCGAGAGCCTGGCCGACCTGGAACGCCACTACGGCCCGAACTACGCCACCACCATCTACACCTGACACCTCGCCGCCGGCCCCTGATCTCTCCCCCGCCCACACTTGCCGCCTCGCCGGCAGCTCCTGAGCCTCCTCCGCCCACGCCTGCCGCCTCGCCGCCAGCTCCTGAGCCCTCCCCCTGTCCGCACCTGCCGCCTCGCCGGCAGCTCCTGAGCCCTGGCTCGTGCACACCTGACGCTTAGCCGGCAGCTCCTGAGCCCTCCCGGCGCTGGACCATGTCTCCCGGGCCGCGTCCCCTGGCCGCCCGCGCGGGTGACACACCGCGCGCCACCCGCCGCAGATGTGACACGC
Source organism: Micromonospora sp. NPDC049060 (assembly GCF_040649055.1). Taxonomy (NCBI): domain Bacteria; kingdom Bacillati; phylum Actinomycetota; class Actinomycetes; order Micromonosporales; family Micromonosporaceae; genus Micromonospora; species Micromonospora sp. NPDC049060. The sequence continues at coordinate 110,683 of NZ_JBEZEV010000004.1, read as the reverse complement.
CGGGAGCCCACGGCGCCCCCATCCTCCGTGTAGATGTCCCGCCTGCCGTCCGAGCGGCGGTGGAGCCGACATCGGCACCTGGATCAGCGGCCGACAGTGCGCCCTCTCCCAGTTGAGCCCTCTGGTGATCGGGACTCCTCGAGCTGTGGCATGCCGTCGGCCCCACCGCGCCACCCGCCAGGGCGCCCTCCCCAGTAAGCCCTTGGTGATCAGGACGCCATGGACGTCAAGGGGCGCTTTTGACGTCCATGGCGTCCTGATCACCTCCGACTGATGTGGTGCTGGGGCTGCCATCGGCGGGTGGGTGTTGATCATGCGTGGTGACGGCTGGGTGTTGCTAAAGGGTTCTTTATAAAGATAGCTTTAGGGTATGTCGTTGCCCGAGGTGAAACTCTCCGACCCCAAGGCCCTGCGCGGGTACGCGCATCCGCTGCGGATGGCGCTGATCGGGCTGCTGCGCCAGCAGGGCCCGATGACCGCGACCCAGGCCGCCGAGCGGCTCGGCGAGAGTGTCCCGAACTGCTCGTTCCACCTCCGGCAGCTCGCCAAGTACGGGCTCGCCGAGCGGGCACCCGGCGCCGACGCCCGCGAGCGGCCCTGGCGGGCCACGGCCCTCAACACCTCCTGGGACGACGTCTCGGACGACCCGCAGACCCGCGCGGCCGTCGACGAACTGAGCGCCGTCCAGCTCGCCCTCTACGTCCGCAAGGCCGAGGCGTTCCTGGCCCGACGCGCCGAGGAGTCGACAGCCTGGCGGGCGGTCACCGGGTTCAGCGACCGGCCGGTGCACGTCACCGCCGACGAGATGGCCGAGCTGGCCACCCGGATCGACGCCCTGCTCGCCGAGTACGACGACCGGATCACCGACCCGACGCGGCGGCCGGCCGGCAGCCGGAAGGTCAGCATCATGCACCTGGCCGTCCTCGCCGACCCGCCGCCGGCCGGAAACTCCGCCAGCACAGCCCCCCGTTCCGCCGGAGATCCCCCGGTCAGCGGACCGGTTGCCCGCGACATCGGTGAGCAGCGGGGCGACCGGTGAGTGGTCAGGCGACCGGCGTCCCGGTTGCCGCCCCGCCCGGCGGTCCCACCCGGCGCGGCCCGCTGCCCCGGTTGCTGCGCGAACGCGTGTTCCGTCGATACTGGTCGGCGCAGACCGTCTCGTACTTCGGCGACGAGATCTCCACCCTGGCCCTGCCGCTGCTGGCCGTGCTGGTCTTCGAGGCGACCCCCGCCGAGATGGGCTACCTGACCGCCGCCGCGCTCGCCCCGAACCTGCTCTTCTCGCTGCTCGCCGGCGCCTGGGTCGACCGGTACCCGCACAAGCGCCGACTCATGATCCTGACGGACCTCGGGCGGGCGCTGCTGCTCACCGCCGTGCCGGCGGCGTACGTGCTGGACCTGCTGACGATGCCGCAGCTCTACCTGGCGGCCTTCGCGGTCGGCACGCTCGCCGTGATCTTCGAGGTCGCCCGGGGGCCGCTCTTCGTCTCCGTCGTCGGGCGCGCCGACTACGTCGAGGCGAACACCCTCATCAACGGCAGCCGGGCGATGTCCCTGGTGGCCGGGCCGAGCATCGGCGGCGTCCTGGTGCAGGTGCTCACCGCGCCGATCGCCCTGGTCGCCGACGCGCTGTCGTACGTCGTGTCCGCGTACTTCCTGGTGCGCATCCGGCCGACGGAGCCGGCGCCCGCGCGCGGCGGCGGACTGGCCCTCGGCGCCGGGCTGCGGTTCATCGCGCGGACGCCGATGATGCGCGCTACCGTGCTCGGCACCACCACGATCAACCTGTTCAACTTCATGTTCATCGCGCTCTTCGTGCTCTACGCGACGCAGGAGCTGGGCCTCGCGCCCGGCCTGCTGGGCGCCGTGCTGGGCGCGGGCGCGGTCGGCGGCCTGATCGGGGCGGCGCTCACCGGCCGACTGGTCCGCCGCTTCGGCGTCGGCCCGACGCTGCTGGCCGGGTTCGTCCTCTTCCCCGCCCCCCTGGTGCTCATCCCCCTCGCCGGCGGGCCGACACCGCTGGTGGTCGGGATGCTCTTCGCCGCCGAGTTCCTCTCCGCCGTCGGGGTGATGCTGCTCGACATCACGGTCGGCTCGGTGCAGACCGCGCTGACCCCGGAGGCGCTGCTGGCGCGGATCGCCGGGGCCCGGCGCACCATCAACTACGGCATCCGGCCGATCGGCGCGCTGCTCGGCGGCGCGCTCGGCACCGCCCTCGGCGTACGGCCGGCGTTGTGGATCGCGACGGCGGGCGCGCTCGCCGGGGTGCTGTGGGTCGCCTTCTCCCCGGTACGCCGCCTGCGCGGGCTCCCCGACCAGGCCGGCTGACCGGTCCCGACGGGCGATCGGCGGCCCTCCGATGTGGTGTGTCGGCAGGTCCGGCGGTTGAGTGCCCTCGGTCGGGGTAGGAGTTTCGTCGACGACGAAGACGGCTCAACCTGCCGAACGAGAAGGTTCGACCTGACGAGGAGGATTGCCCATGACCACGAAGGTCGAGAAGTCCATCGAAGTACAGGTTCCGGTCAGCACCGCGTACAACCAGTGGACGCAGTTCGAGGAGTTCCCCCGCTTCATGGGGGGCGTCCGTGAGGTGCGCCAGCTCGACGACAGGCGGATGCACTGGGTCGCCGAGATCGGTGGCGTCCAGCGTGAGTGGGACGCCCGGGTGCTGGAGCAGGTGCCCGACCGGAAGGTGGCCTGGGCGGCCACCGAGGGTGTGACCAACGCCGGCGCGGTCTACTTCCAGCCCGTCGACGCCGACCGCACCATGGTCAGCCTGCACCTCGAGTACGAGCCCGAGGGCCTGCTCGAGAAGGCCGGCGACAAGCTCAACATCATCGAGCGGCAGGCCGAATCCGACCTGCGGAAGTTCAAGACGTACATCGAGGAGCGCGGCGTCGAGACCGGCGCCTGGCGCGGCACCGTCGACAGCGGCCTCGGTGTCGGCACCCCGGGCGTCGAGCACGCCGCCGCCACCCGCGGCGACAGCGGCAACGCCGGCGTGTCCGGCAAGGCCGTGGCGGCGGGCGCCGCCGTGGCCGGGGCCGCCGCTGCCGCCGGAGCCGCCGCGGCCGCGAAGCGCCGCTCCGACGCCGACGACCGGCCGGCCACCACGACGACCGACACGGAGTACGTGGTGACCGAGGTCGAGGTCGTTCCGGAGCCCGGCACCGCCGGCTACCCGCACCGCACCCTCTGATCTCCCCGCACGCCTGCCCCTGTCGGCGGACGGCCCGGTTCCCCGCGAACCGGGCCGTCCGCTCGTCCCGGTCCGGTCGGTGGCGTCAGCGCCCGTCGGCCTGCACCGTCCAGAGGTGACCGTCCGGGTCGGCGAAGGTGCCCGTGTAGCCCCGCGGCTGTGCAGCCGGCTCGACGACGACCTGCGCGCCGGCGGCCCGGGCCCGCCCGACGAGTTCGTCGACCTCGGCCGGCGTCGCGGCCGGGAGGCTGACGAGGCACTCGCTCTGCCCGCGCGGGGCCACCTCGTGGTCGCCGATGACCCAGCCGAAGCCGCCGGTGGGCACCAGCATGACGCGGAGGCCGTCGTTGACGGCGTACTGCAGGGGCTCGGGGATGCCGTCCTCGGCCAACTCGCCGACGGCCTCCAGGCCGAGCCCCTCCGAGTAGAAGCGGTACGAGGTGGGGCGGTCGGCGATCGGCAGGGCGACGACGACGGGTGCGTACTGCATGAGGCTGCCTCCGGAGGGTTGACGACTGCGTACGGTCAGTGTGCGGGCCGTCGTGCGGAACTCCTGGTTGCCCCCGCCGTGACGGGCACGGATGTCAGGCGCTCCAGCCGGCCGGGTTGGTGCAGGACTCGCGGAAGATGCCCGAGCCGGTCTCCGGCCAGGCACCGAAGCGCTCCCTGTGCAGCCTGGCGAAGAAGTAGCACATGGCCTCGCACGCGGTGTCGGGCAGAGCGACGGTCGGATCGGCGTGCACCGCCTCGTAGAAATCCCGCCCGAGCGCGACGATGTGGCCCCGGGAGTAGAGGAAACCGTCGTCGGAGCCGTCGGTCACCTCGTGCACGTCGGCCCGGTCGATGTCGTGCAGTTTGCGCTCGAGCACCCGGTCCAGGTCGGTCAGCTCCCGGCTGGACAGTCCCTCGGCGAGCTGCCGCAGGTTGTCGAGGAACCGGTCGAGCCACGCGTCGATGGCGTAGAGGCCCTCGTCGCCGGCTGCCGGGTCCCGCGTCGGCAGCGCCCGCCGGAGCGCGGCGGGCTCGTCGCCGAGCCGTTCCCAGGCCGCCTCGACGAGGGCCCAGAACCGGGCCTCCTCCTCGACGCTCGGCACCCGCACGCCATCCACCAGATCAGTCACGCCGGGAGGGTAGCGACGAGGACCGACAAAAGTCGTGGGTCGCCGGCGTACGCCGTGCCTCCCGGCCGTGGTCGGGGCACCGCGCGGTCGGGTCGGGCCCGCCGGGGTCAGCGACCGTCGGCGCGGGCGTGCCGGCCGCCCGCGGCGGGCGCCGCCGGAACCGCGCCCTGCTCCGTGTGCCGGGCGGCCCGCTCGGAGACCAACTGGCCGAACAGCCCGCTGGGTCGGCCGCAGTCTCCGCACAGGAAGTTGTCGTCGAGTCGCCCGCCGCCGCAGTGGTCGCAGCGACCCCGGTCGCGCGGGTCGTGGTACGCCCGCAACGCCTCCACCAGGGCGCGGGCGACCGGGGCGCTCAGCGCCAGCCGCGACTCCACGCCCCGCAGGCCGACGACCAGCTCGCCCTGCGGCGCGGCGGCCGGATCGAGCGCGCCGACGCGGGCCACGAAGTCGCGGAGAGCGGCCAGGACGTCATCGGGTGCGGGCATGCGTCGACCGTACGACACCCGGCCGCCGACGTTCCGGACGACCGACCGGCCACCCGTGCCCGAGGCGGGACAGCGGGTCGGGAGTTCATCTGCCACGATCCTGGCCGTGCGTGCTTCGTTCGGCCTGCTCGTGGCGTCCCTCGCGGCCGGCCTGCTCTCGGTTGCGGCGGCGCTGCTGGCCGTGCCGGCCGCAGCGCTGCTGTTCGGCCTGGTGACGCTGCTCGCGCTGCTCGGCTACGTGCTGGTGAGCCGTGGCGCGCGCCGGGTGAGGTGGACCGTCGCCGCCGGAATCGGGCTGCTTGCCGTGGTGGCGGTGATGCGACTGCGCTGGCACCAGGAGCAGGTCGATGGACCAGGCTGGCTGTCGCCCGGCCAGGGACTGACGAGGACGGCCCTGCTCGCGCACGGCCAGCAGACGATCGACCGGGGAAGGCTCGCCGCACTGGGTCTGACGCTCGGCGTGCTCTGTCTCGCGGCCGGCGCGTCGGCGCTACCAACACGCGACAGGCGACGGGGAGCGGCGACGGCAGTCCTCGCGCTGTTGCCCCTGGCCTGGTTCGGGCTGTGCTCCGCGCGGGAGTTCAGCCGTCACCTGCTCCCGACGGTGTGGCCGGCGCTACTCGCCGTCCTCGTGGCCGTGGGGGCACTCGCGCTGTCGGGACGGCGGGCCGATCGGCATTGGCTGCTCCCGGCGGGGTTCCTCCTGCTGTCACTCGCAGCGGCGCGCGCCTCCTCGGATCTCGTTGCGGTGTCGTCAGGATGGTGGGAGCTGGCCAACCCTCCCGGCGGCGCCTTCCTGACCATGGGGGTGGCGGTGAGCATGCCGCCGGAAGGCTTCCCTCAGGTGTCGCAGGCCGTGGAGACCGCAGTCGCGTTCGCCGGCGCGGGGCTGGTGGCCGTCGGCGCGCTGCGCGGCTCCCGCGAGGCGGACGCGTCGTAGGTCGAGCCCGGACAAGGCGGTCCTGCCGACGAGCGGCGGCCGCACGACCGACCGGCTCCTGCCCATCTGATCCGTAGGAGCGTCCGAGGCCGGCTCCTTCCCCGCTCGCCTCGTCGGCAGATGCGGGCCGATGTTCTCGTGATGGCGCTCGGTGGCGTCGCACTGGGGTCAAGCGGGAGTCACCTGCTGGCGCGTCACGGCAAGTGCGGCAGTACCAACAACCATGTGCGGACATGCTCAGCATCCGGCCCGGCGGGCAACTGATCAACAAGCGGCGCGAGCGGGGCAAGGAAGTTCTTGTGGCGACGAAGAAGCAGAATCTGCTCGACCGGCAGCGTCTGCCAGCGGTCAGCCAACTCGCCCCCCTCGGCGGGCTTCAGCGTCACGGCCGCCAGGACGCTTCGGACCAGCGGGCCAGCTCCCACTTCTCGTCACCCGGGACCGACCCGAGTTCCTGGATCAGGAGGCTACGCAGATTGAATCCGTCGGCAGCTGCGCTCCAGCGGTCGTAACCGGCGAACTGCTCGGCGCGGTCGGTCAACGACAACGCCACCTCGGCCCATTCCCGGCGCGTGTCTCCGGTCAAGGTCCGGTCGTAGACGTGGTGCTGCGCAATCGATCGCCTCCTGAGCCACCAATTGACCGATCGGGGTGCGTTGTCCTCGGTCAAGGTGCTCATCCACCGGCGGACACGGGCACTCGACCAAGCATCCATGTCACCAGCGAGATCCCGGTGCGACATCCGCCCAGTGTGCCCCGGCCTCGCTACGATCAGGACTGGCGTCAGGAACTCGCAGCTTGGGAATCGCCCAAGATCGGATCGTCCTGCCGGGTAGCCGCTGCTCGATTCGGTCCTGGACGGCCTCGTTGGGCCCTGGTGGCGCCTGTTTACGGCCCCTGAATGGCCCGGCCCGGCCGCACGGAGCGGCTAGGCGGTGTCCCAGTCGGAGGAAGCCGAGACCTCGTAGGGGATCGTCGCTAAAACCTCGGCAGGCCCCTCCAACTTCCACATCCGGACGCAGCAGCCGCAGCCGCCTTCCTCTTCGGCGTAGGGCAGAGCGTCCCGGTTGGCGTTCAGCCAAACCTCAGCCGCCTCGACCTCGCTCGGCTTATCTACAGAGGCCGCCATGGTTTGCCGGATCACAGCGAGCACCGTAGCGCACGAAAGCGGGTGGACCGCTCCTCTGCCTGAAGCCCATCTCTGTCGAAGATCCCCGCCGGAGGAATCGGTTCCGGGAACTGACGCAGTCTGCAATCGGCCGGCGCGCCGGCCGATGCCGGCGCTTGCGCCGCCAGCAGGCCGAGTGCGGCCGGCGCGGCCCTCCTCACGACCCTGCGGCATACAGCGGCGAGCCTGGCCGTGGCGGCGTCTGTACCGAGCCGCCTGACGGAATCGAACCGTCGACCTACGCGTTACGAGTCCGTTGCTGGCTCCTGCTGCTGGGGATGCTCGCCCTTGTCGCTTGTGTGTTCCGATCCGCGCTTGTCCGCCTGTGTCCGCTGGCTTGGCTGCTCGATTGGCTGCTCGTCCACTGACGCGTCCAGGAGCCACCGGTAGTCGTAGCCCGCGCATCCCAGCATCGGCGGATCCAGTCCCGCTTCCCTGGCGACGCCATCTTCCACGTGTAGGCGACACCGTCGTGGACTCGATCCCGCCATGACGGGTCGAGCAACGCCGGGAGATTGTGGCAAAGGTCCGCGAGCGCATGAACCTGCTGCCGCCACCCGGGGAACTCATCACTCGACGTCGGCTGGCCTTGCGCGGCAAGGAAGCGGATCATCAGCAAGGAGTCCGACAGCAACCGTGCGACGGCGGACTCGGTCGCCGCCTGGTCGGGTCGAGCAATCGTCATCGAACCTCCGGGCAAGAGGGAGGCGTAGGCACCTCGCGACAAGCGCAGCTCAGATAGTGGGAGTCGCTCCCAGCGCCTGACCTGGACGTCTCGCTTACAAGTTCTGGGCGCTTCGTCCGGCATGGTCCGTCCGCGTCTGCGACCTCGGGCGGCTGTCTGTGCTTGGCCGTCGCCGGCTGTCCTCATCTTGGCTGGTTACTGTCGACAGCGGTTATGGGAAGGCGCGAGTCGCCCATCGGATCCTAGAGTGGCCTCCATGTCGGGCCGTCGGGAACGCATACGTCGAGAGCTGGGCGGCTTCCTCAAGGAGTATGGCCGCAGCTCTCGATCTCGCAATGGGATGAATCCCAACGATCGCCAGTACAGCCGCAAACTGGAAGTCCAGCTCAAGCGGATGCGTCCTGAGGACCTCGACCGCCTGATGCGGGACGACGAGGACAACGACCAGTAGCCACCGACTGTCAGCTTGGGAAGCGGGTTGATCCACGCGCTGGATACGCGTGCAGGCTGGAAACGAGCGCGGGGCGTACATGCTGGGACTATCGGCATGCCCGACGTTGACCCATGTTGACCATTGCACCGGGCACGACTAGGCGGTGCGGTCCTCCTCGGCATCCTCCTCGATCAGGCTGCACATAACCTCGATGTCGCCAGAACGAATCATCTCGTCGACTGCCGCCACCATGGCATCAACACCGGGCTCGGGAACGATCACCTGATCCGAGCACCAGAAGTAGCGACCACCATCGGTTTCTCCGGTGTTGGCGTGTCTGTTCAGGATCTCCTTCACTGCGTCGAGAGTGAAGAAGGTGGCGTACCGGTGGCTGCCGTCAGCAAGGTGGATGTGCGCGTCGACGTTGTTGACCGTCTCGGGCTCTTCGCCGCCGCCGAGCATGAATCGCACGACAGCGCCGTCAGTCTCGACGACATGTCCGTACATGTCATCCGTCAAGCCGTGCGTCTCGTGCACTCCGTCACGTGCCATGACGCGCACTGTAACTCCCGGTTCGACTCGCATTGGATCATTGGGATCGCGCTTGGGCTTCGGCAAGGTGAGGTTCTCAGCTTGCGGTGGGATGACCCGGCTTGGTGTTCGCAACGAGCGTCGGTACCCCCATCCACCCACGCAACGACTACCGCTCGTTCCGGGAAATCATCCGGCAGGCTGGTCTCCGGCAGGTCCGGCTGCACGACCTACGCCACACGGCTGCCAGCGTTCTCCTCGCTCAGGGCGTGCCTGCTCGCGTAGTCATGGAGGTCCTCGGTCACTCACAGATCAGCGTGACCCTCAACATCTACGCTCACGTAGCTCCGGAGATCGCACGGGAAGCCGCCTCCCGGATGGAGGGGGCGCTGTGGTCGGGTGAATGAGGCTTGGCTGCTCGCTTGGCTGCTCGGCCCAGCGACAGCAAGCGAAAGGCCCAGGTCATGATCGGCGATCAAGCCGTTGACCTGGGCCTTTCCGTGGAGCCGCCTGACGGAATCGAACCGTCGACCTACGCATTACGAGTGCGTCGCTCTAGCCGACTGAGCTAAGGCGGCAACGATCAGCAAGTGTACGGCACGACCCGCCGACGGGCCGAGCGGGTTCCCCATCCGGACATCCGCCCCCCGAACCGTCGTCCGCCGGACAGCGACCGCCGCCGGCCGGGACTACGCTGCGGCGGGTGAACGACGATCGCGCCCCCGACGTGGATCCGCAGGACGGCGCGGTGGAGAGTGCCCACACGAGCGAGTCGGCCGGCGGGCGGGCGGCGCGCCGGCCACGCGGCACCGATCCCCGGGAGCTGGGCTTCACCCCGCGCAAGCCGGTGCCGTGGCTCGCGCCGTTCCTGCTGATCAGCACCGGCATCCGTACGCTGCTGGCGATGCTCTTCGGGGCGTACCTGGACAAGCGCGAGCTGCAGAACTCCCTCGACGCGGGCATCGCGCGGCAGGTCGGGCCGGACGGCGGGCTCTGGCTGGACTACGTGGCCGACCTGGGCGACGGATTCAACGCCACCTACTCGGTGGCGTACCTGATCGCCCAGCCCGAGCTGGAGGTGGACGGGCACCGGCTGCCCCGCGCGCAGACCCTGGTGATGGGCGGCGACCAGGTCTACCCGTCGGCGGCCTTCGAGGCGTACGAGGACCGGTGCAAGGGGCCCTACCAGGCCGCGCTGCCGGTCACCCCGCCCGAGCGGCCCACGCTCTTCGCGGTCCCGGGCAACCACGACTGGTACGACGGCCTGACCGCGTTCCTGCGGCTCTTCGTCCGGTCCCGGGACCGGCACTTCGGCGGCTGGGAGACCGGGCAGTCCCGCTCGTACTTCGCCGTGGAGCTGCCCGCCGACTGGTGGCTGCTCGGCCTCGACGACCAGTCCGGCTCGTACCTGGACGACCCGCAGCTCACCTACTTCGACCGGGTCGCCGAGCGGCTGGGGCCGCAGAGCCGCGTGATCGTGGCCGTGCCGGCGCCGACGTGGGTCAAGGCCGTCGACCATCCCACGGCGTACGACTCGATCGACTACTTCATCCGTACGATCGTCGCGCCCACCGGGGCCCAGGTGCGGCTGCTGATCTCCGGCGACCTGCACCACTACGCCCGCTACGCCGGCCCGGACCGGCAGCTGATCACCTGCGGGGGCGGCGGCGCGTACCTCTACCCGACGCACCAGCTCCCGGAGCGCATCGAGGTGCCGCCGCGCGACACCCTCGCCCGGCGGGCCAGCACCTCCCACCCGTACGAGCTGGCCGGCCGCTACCCGGAGCAGGCCCGCTCCCGGCGGTACGCGTGGGGGATCTTCCCCCGCCTGCCGCTGCGCAACCCGGGCTTCACCACCCTGCTCGGCACCCTGCAGACGCTGCTGATGCTGGCGATGGCCGGCGTCGCGACCAACCCGAGTGGGACGGACCAGCGGCTGTTCAGCGTGCCGCTGATGGCGATGCTGATCGTCACGATGCTCGCGGCGGCGTTCTTCGCGAAGCCACCCAGCTCCGGCGGCAAGCGGCACGCCCGGCACTGGGTCCTCGGCGTGGGCCACGGCCTGGCCCAGATCGGGCTGGCCGCCGCCGGCACCTGGGCCTGGCTGGGCCTGCCCTTCTACGACTGGCCGTGGCCGCTACCGGCCGTCGCCGCGGCGGTGCTCTACGGCCCGGTGGCCGGGCTGGTGGCGAGCCAGTTGGTGGCCGCGTACCTGCTGGTGGCGGGCGCGTTCGGGGTGAACCTCAACGAGCTCTTCGCCGGGCAGGGCATCGAGGACGCCAAGGCGTTCCTGCGGTTGCGCATCGACCCCGACGGGACGCTGACGATCTACCCGATCGCCGTCGACCGGGTGTCCCGCGACTGGCAGGTCAACCCCGACCAGTCCCCCGAGTCCTCCTGGCTGGCTCCGAAGCGGCCGCTGCGCCCCCGCCTGGCCGAACCCCCCACGACCCTCACCTAAACCCCAGCCCAGCCCGGCTCGGCCCAGCCCGGCCCGGCTCGGCCGGCTCGGCCCGTCGATCATGAGGTTGGCGGCACTGATCGCGATCAACTTCGCCGCTAACCTCATGATCAACGCGGAGAGAGGCCGCGCGGAGAGAGGCCGCGCGGAGAGAGGCCGCGCGGAGAGAGGCCGCGCGGAGAGAGGCCGCGCGGAGAGAGGCCGCGCGGAGAGAGGCCGCGCGCAGAGGCGGGTGGGTCAGGAGTTGTAGCGCTGGTCGTGGGCCTGGCGGGAGCCGCAGACGTCGGCGCGCGAGCACATGGACCGCGAGCCGTCGGCGTCCAGGCGGACGGTCACCGCGTCTCTCGGGACGCTGTGGCCGACCACGCGGCCCTCCCCTTCCGGCGTGGTGACGCGAGCGCCGATCGCCGGGGCGGACTCCTGGAACCGCTGGTAGAGCGGGTGCTCGTACTTGAGGCAGCACATCAGCCGGCCGCACGCTCCCGAGATGCGCAGCGGGTTGAGCGGCAGGTCCTGGTCCTTCGCCATCCGGATGGTGACCGGCTCGAAGTCGGTGAGGAAGGTGGCGCAGCAGAGGTCCCGGCCGCAGGAGCCGATGCCGCCCTGCACCCGTGCCGAGTCGCGGGCGGAGAGCTGCCGCAGCTCGACCCGGCAGTGCAGGGTGGCGCCGAGGTCCCGGACGAGCGCGCGGAAGTCCACCCGGTGCGGGGCCGTGAAGTAGATGGTGCTCCGCTCGCCACCGCCCTCGGCGGCGCCCAGCACGTGGTCGATCGCCACCACCTTCATCGGCAGGGCGTGCTCCCGGATCAGCCGCTTCGCCGCGACCTTGGCCTCGGCCTTGCGGCGGCGTACCGTCTCGTCGCGACGCAGGTCCTCCTCGCCGGCCAGGCCGGCCAGCCGGGGGAAGCCCTCGGTCTCCTCAGTGACCCACTGCGCCGCCCAGACGCACTCGGCCACCTCGGGCCCGTCGTCGGTCGGCACCAGCACCTTGTCGCCGACCTGGGGACGCAGCTCGCCCGGGTCCAGGTAGTAGAGGCGCCCGTACCGCTGGAAGCTGACCGCGCAGAGCATGCCCATGCCTCACACCCTACGACGCGCGGGCCGGGGCGGCCGGGCCGGCAGTCGACACCCGGCTACCGCGCGTGCACCCGGCGTGCGTCACCAGCCGACGCGGGTGGGGGTCTCGTAGCGGGGGCGGTCGACCACCGGCGCCCGCCAGCGGGACTCGGCGAGGCTCGGCGCCCACTGGCGCAGCAGGGTCTCGGCCCCGTCGTACGCGACGCAGAGCACCGCCAGCACCCGCGCGGCGATCTCGGCGGCCTCGCTCCCGCCCGGACCCGCGGCTGCCCGGTGCCCCGGTGCGCCGCCCGGCGTCGACGTCGCGGCGACCACGGTCACCGCCTCGGCACACCGGAGGACGTCGGCGAGCGCCCGGGCCAGTGCGAGCCGGCTGCCCTCCACCCAGTCGGCGAGCGCGTCGGCGTAGCCGGCCGTCGACTCCAGCCGGCCGACCAGGCTCTCCGGCCCCTCGTCGAGGTGGCGCAGCAGGGCCGCCCGGGCCTGCCCGTAGGACGACGCGGCCGGACCGGACCAGAGCACCGGGTCGGTCAGCGCGGCGCAGGCGTCGTCGTAGCCCCGCATCAGGCGGCGCGCGGTGTGGCCGGCGGCGGCCAGCGGCGCCGGATGCAGGTCGAGGAAGTTGCGGACGGCCTCGCCGGGGAGCACCTGCATGCGGCGCAGCAGCGGCCACACGCGGTGCCCCTCGGGGGCTCCTGCGGCGAGCAGCGTGTCGACCCGGCGGAGCAGGTCGAGGCCGGGCTCGGCGAGCCGGTCCAGCGCGTCCATCACGCCTCCCCGGTCAGCCGGTGGCGCGCGGCGCGGTCGACGTCCGCGTAGTGGTCGGCGGCGGCCCGCACCGCCGCCGCGGCGGCGGCCAGCCGCTGGGCGGCGACGTGCGCCTCCCGGGCCCGGTCGCCGGTGGCGGCGGTCCACTGCCGGTGCAGGGCCCGCCCGATCTCCCCGGGCCGGCCGGGGGCGTCGACGCCGAACGCGGCCTGTGCCGGGTCGCCGGCGGTGACCGTGCGGGACACGGCGGTCATGGTCTCGCTCGCCTCGTCGAGCCGGGCGGCGAGGGCGCGCAGGCTCTCCATCTCAGGCTCCCGCCAGCGGCCGGTAGGCGGCGAAGGTCTCGTTGTGCAGCTTCTCCCGGGCCCACTGGGCGGCGTCCGCCGCCGCGGTGACCGCCGCCTGCACCGAGCCGGCGACGTCGCGGGGGTTGCGGGTGTGCAGCGGGCCCAGGAAGCGCACGTCGGTGATCCGCCCGCCGGCGGTGACCACCACCTCGACCAGCCCGTCGGGCGAGCGCACGGTGACCTCGACGGTCGACACCGCCTGGTCGAACTCGGTCTGGAGGGACTCGATCCGGCGGTAGCGCCGCACCGCCTCCTCGATCCAGGCCTCGTCGATCTCCCCCCGCGGCATCGGCGGACCCCTCCCGGAACAGGAAAATCACTGTGCGTGCCGCCACCGTCACGGCGGCACACCGGACCGTACCGCACAGCAATTGCGCCTGTCGATGCCTGTGGACAACCGGTCCGGCCGCCGAGACTCAGGGGCGGATCGGTCGCCGCAGCCCCGGCTCGGGCGGATTCGTCGGCTGGCTCAGCCCTTCCAGAGCGAGAGCATCATCGCCTCGACCGCGATCCGGGGCTTGACGTTCGCCTCGATCGCCGCCCGGCACTCCAGCACCGCTTCCAGGCGGCGCAGCGCCCCCTCGGCGTCCCACTTCTGCGCGCCCGCCCCGGCCAGCGCGGCGGTGTCGGTGTGCACCGGCGCGACGGGGGCGCGCAGCGCCATGGTGAGCGCGTCGCGGTAGAAGCCGGCCAGGTCGACCAGCGCCCGGTCCAGCGCGTCCCGCTGGGCCCGGGTGGCCCGGGACTTCTGCCGCTTCTCCAGGTCCTTCAGCTGCCCGGCGGCGCCCCGCATCGCGCCGGCCGCCCCCCGCCCGGTGCCACCGGCGCCGAGCGCGGTCTCCAGCGCCGCCCGCTCGGCCGCGGCGGTCTCCGCGACGGACGCCTCGGCCTCCGCCTCGGCCGCCTCGATCAGCGCCGACGCCGCGTCGAACGCGGCACCCACGCCGGTCAGCCGGCGCGGCACCGCGAGCACCGCCTCCCGGCGCGTGCGCGCCTCCGGGTCGCGGGCCAGCCGGCGGGCCCGTCCCACGTGCCCCTGCGCCGCCGCCGCGGCCCACCGCGCCACGTCGGGCGCGACACCGTCGCGGCGGGCCAGCACCTCGGCCACCGCCTCCGGCGCGGGCTGCACCAGCGGTACGACCCGGCAGCGCGACCGGATGGTCACCGAGATGTCGTCCGGGTGGGTCGACGGCGCGCAGAGCAGGAAGACCGTCCGCGGCGGCGGCTCCTCGATGGCCTTGAGCAGCGCGTTGCCGGCGGCCTCGGTGAGCCGGTCCGCGTCCTCGATGACCACCACCTGCCAGCGCCCGCCCGACGGGGTGCTGGCGGCGCGCAGCACCAGCGCCCGCATCTCGTTGACGCCGATGGAGAGCCCGTCCGGCACCACCATCCGGACGTCGGCGTGGGTGCCGGTCATCGTGGTGTGGCAGCCGGGGCACCCGCCGCAGCCGGTGCCGTACGCGCACTGGAGGGCGGCGGCGAAGGCCCGCGCCGCCACCGACCGGCCCGACCCGGGCGGCCCGGTGAAGATCCAGGCGTGCGTCATCCCCGCCCCGGTGTCGACGGCGGGCGGCTGACCGCCGTCGGACTCGTCGGCGAGCGCGTCGAACCCGTCCCCGGCGGCGTCGGTCGCGGGCGCGGCGGCGGCGCGCAGCACTGCGGACGCCGCGGCGGCGGCCCGGCGCAGCGTGTCGACCGCCTCGTCCTGCCCGACCAGGTCGGCGAAGACGTCCGGCATCAGGTCCGGTGCTCCATCGGTACCAGCTCCGATTCGGATAACTCCGGCTGCACCGAGGTGTCCGGTCCCTGCGCGGGGCGCGGGTGCACGATGCCGCCGGGGCTGCCGAACATCTCCTCGACCCGCCGGGTCACCTGCCCGGTGATCTCCTCGACCGGGCGGGACGCGTCGAGCACCAGGTAGCGCTTCGGGTCGGCGGCGGCGAGGTCGAGGAAGGCGTAGCGGACCCGCTCGTGGAATGCGACAGACTCGGCCTCCAGGTGGTCGGCCGCCTCGGCGCGCGCCGCCACCCGGGCCAGGCCGGTGTGCGGTTCGACGTCCAGCAGCACCACCAGGTCGGGCTTGAGCCCACCGGTGGCCCACGACGAGAGCCAGGAGACCTCGTCGACGGGGAGCGTCCGCCCCGCCCCCTGGTACGCCAGGGACGAGTCGACGTACCGGTCGCTGATCACGACCGCGCCCCGGACGAGCGCCGGCCGGACGACGGTGGCCACGTGGTGCGCCCGGTCGGCGGCGTAGAGCAGTGCCTCGGCGCGCGGCGACGGCACGTCGGAGCCGGGCGCGCCGAGCAGCAGCGACCGGATCCGCTCGCCGACGGCGGTGGCCCCCGGCTCGCGGGTCACCACCACGTCGCGCCCCTGCCCGCGCAGCCGCTCGGCGAGCGCGGCGAGCTGGGTGGACTTGCCGGCGCCCTCGCCGCCCTCGAAGACCACGAAGAGGCCGGCGGAGACGAACGGCTCGGCCGGCATCAGCGGGCGACCCCGGATCGAGCCCCAGAGGTCGGCCAGGACGGGAACGCCCTTCTTGTCGTCCATCTGCCCGAACGCGCTGATCCCGGCGAAGATGCCGGCGGCGCCGGCGGCGAGCAGCAGCAGTCGGGTGGACGAGATCGACACGCCCAGGTCGGCCAGCTCCAGCCGGCGCGAGCCGCCGACGCCGGCGAGCAGGCTGCTGAGGCCGATCGCGAGGATCAGCACCAGCCGGGTGCCGATCTGCACCACCGCGAAGACCCGGCCGCGCACCTCGTCGGCGATCTCGCCGCCGAGCAGGGTGGTGCCGGAGAGGAACGCCATTCCGGCGCCCGCGCCGACCAGGACCGCGCCGACCATCGCCATGGAGAGGTGGATGGCGAAGGCCAGGGCCATCACCGACGCGCTGGCCAGCACGATGCTCATGCCGAACCAGCGCCGCCGGGACATCTCCTTGACGATCATCGGCCCGAGCCCGATGCCGAGCGCGAGGCCGACGAAGATCGCGCCGAAGAGCAGGTAGAAGGCGGCGTCACCGGCGCCGAGCGAGGTGGCGAAGAACTTGGCGGTGCCGATCACGATGCCGCCGCCGGCGAACGCGCCGAAGATGCCGAGCACCAGGCCGCGGACCAGCGGGGTCTGCCCGATGTAGCGCCAGCCCTCCTTGAACTGGCGCATCATGCTCTGCTCGGTGCGGTCCGTCTCGGCGGACTGCCCCTGGCTGATCTCCTTGATGCCGTACGCCACCACCAGCGCGGTGGCCAGGCGGGAGAACGCGTTGAACCAGAGCGCCAGGTCGGCCGGCGCGGCCCAGTCCGGCGTCGAGCCCCCGGTGGCCCCCCGCACGATGCCGTCGAGCGCGGCGAGGATCAGCGCGGCGAGGATGGGGGTGAGGCCGTACGTGGTGATCAGCGTGAGCTGGTTGGCGGCCTCCAGCCGGGCGCGCGGGATCAGGTTGGGGACCGCGGCCTCCTTGGCCGGGATCCACATCAGCGTGATCGACTCGATCAGGAAGGTGGCGATCGCCGCCCAGCCGACCACGACCGGCCCGCTCGCCCCGAGCAGCGCGACCAGCGGGATCGAGGCGAAGAGCAGGAAGCGCAGCACGTCGCAGATGACCATGGTCCAGCGCCTGTCGAACCGGTCGGCGAACACGCCGGCGACCGGGCCGAGCACCAGCGCCGGCAGCAGCCGGATGGCGATCACGCCGCCGAACGCGGCGCCCTGGGCGGTGCTGCCCTCGACCTGGGAGGCGGCGAAGACGCTGGTGGCGAGCAGGCCGAACCAGTCGCCGAAGGAGGCCGCGCCGAGCACGATCCAGAGCCGGCGGAACGGGGTGATCCGCAGCACCGAGCGGATGGCGGCGTAGCCGGAGTGGTCCGGGCCGGGCTTCTCGGCGCCGCCGGGCTTGGTCGAGGACGACGACACGCCGGGCGACTCGCCGTTGAACTGGCTTTCGATGGCCGTACCTCCACGTGCCGGCCCATCGCTGGGCAGTCCCGGTGGAACACTCTAGACCCGGCGGGGACCCACCCCGCCGCGACATTCTCCTGTTCGCCGAGCCTAGGCCGCCGCGACCACCGCCCGCAGCCCGGACAGACGCGAGGGTATTTCGCATTGCCTCCCAGACAGTTAGCGTGCACACGTGGCCATCGAAAGCGACAAACTTCGTGACCGCCTCGACCGGGCGACCGCGCACCTCGACCCGCCGTACGCCGTCGTGGACCTCGCGGCCTTCGACGGCAACGCCGCCGCGCTGGCGGAACGGGCCGCCGGCAAGCCGGTCCGGATCGCCAGCAAGTCGGTCCGTGCCCGGGACCTGATCGGCCGGGCGCTGGGGCGTCCCGGCTGGCGGGGCGTGATGGCCTTCACCCTGCCCGAGGCGCTCTGGCTGGTCCGCGCCGGCGTGACCGACGACGCGCTGGTGGCGTACCCCACGGCCGACCGGGGGGCGCTCGCCGCGCTCGCCGCCGACCCGGCGCTCGCCGAGGCCGTCACGCTGATGATCGACGGCACCGACCAGCTCGACCTCGTCGACGCCGTGTGCCCGCCCGGGCGCCGCCCCGCGCTGCGGGTCTGCCTCGACCTGGACGCCTCCTGGCGACCGCTGGGCGGGCGGGTGCACGTCGGGGTCCGCCGTTCGCCGGTGCACAGCGCCCGGGCCGCCGGCACGCTCGCCGCCACCGTCGCCGCCCGCGCCGGCTTCCGGCTGGTCGGACTGATGGCGTACGAGGCGCAGATCGCCGGCCTCGGCGACGCGCCACCCGGGCGGGCGGTCCTCGGCTCCGCGATCCGGCTGGCCCAGCGCGGGTCGTACCGCGAGTTGCTGGCCCGCCGGGGCGCGGCGGTGGCCGCCGTACGCGAACACGCCGACCTGGAGTTCGTCAACGGCGGCGGCACCGGCAGCGTGGCCGCGACCAGCGCCGACCCCGCGGTCACCGAGGTCACCGCGGGATCGGGCCTGTACGGGCCGACGCTGTTCGACGCGTACCGCGCCTGGCGCCCCACCCCGGCGGCGGCCTTCGCCTGCGCGGTGGTCCGCCGCCCGGGGCCCGGCCTGGCCACCGTGCTCGGCGGTGGCTGGATCGCCTCCGGCCCGGCCGAGGACAGCCGGCTGCCCCGGCCGTGGCTGCCGGCGGGCCTCAAGCTGATCGGCACCGAGGGGGCCGGCGAGGTGCAGACCCCGCTGGCCGGCGCGGCGGCCGGCGCGCTGCGGGTCGGCGACCGGGTCTGGTTCCGGCACGCGAAGGCCGGCGAGCTGTGCGAGCACGTCAACGAGTTGCACCTGGTCGAGGGGGATGCGGTCGTGGCCACCGTGCCCACCTACCGGGGCGAGGGCCACGCCTTCCTCTGATCCCCGCGCCCGGCGCACCCCGGGCCGGCCTCGCCCGGTCGGGTCGCCCGGCGCACCCGGGGCCGCCCGCGTCCCTGCCGCCGCCCGGGTCCGGGTGCCGGCGCGGCCCCGGTCAGCCGGACTGGTTGGCGTCGGCCGGGGCGTCGACCTGGCGGTGCAGGTACTCCCGGATCAGCGCCTTCGCCTCGACCAGGACGCGGTCGTCGCCCTCGGGCAGCCGGCGGAACGCCAACTTGATCAGCGCGTCGGCCGCCTCCACGGCGATCTCCAGGTGGAACCGGAGGTCGGGGACGTCGAGCCCGAAGCGCTCGGCGAGTACGCGGGCCAGCTGGTCCGCGATCACGCCGTTGTTGTCCCGCTGCTCGTCGAGCAGGTGGAGGTCGACCACGTCGCCGAAGTGCAGGGTACGGAAGCCCGGAACGGTGCGGTGCATCGTGATGTACTCGTCGATGCCCGCGTCGACCCCGTCCCACCAGTGGGTCAGGTCGTCGGAGGCGAACCGCTCGTCGAGCCGCTGGAGGTAGGACTCCATCGTGCGCAGGGTCAGCGCCTGCACGATCGCCCGCTTGTCCGGGAAGAACTGGTAGACCGACCCGATCGCCACCTCGGCACGCTCGGCGAGCAGGGTCGTGGTCAGACCCTCGTACCCCACCTCGTCGACGAGTTCTGCACAGGCGTCCAGCATCCGCTGGACCCGTGCGACACTTCGACCCTGCACCGGTACGCGGCGCAGCGGCCCGGCTGTGGCGGCTGGTGTGGACACTCGCCACCCCCCTTCGACGGATGAACATATCTGCACGTCACGGGTTCGTGACTACCGGTACAACGAGCAAACCTCGATTGCGGTATTTACCTGCGACAACGTTGCTGATATGAAGTCAGTTCACATTCATGTGGAGGAGTGCGCATGGCCGGTACCGCACCGCCCACCCTGGCAGGCTGGTCCAACTGGGCCGGCAACCAACGCGCCACCGCCACCACCATCCTGCGCCCCGCCTCCCTCGCCGACGTCACCGAGGCCGTCCGCGCCGCCGCGACGGCCGGGGACCGGATCCGGGCGGTGGGCAGCGGCCACTCCTTCACCGGCGTCGCGATCACCGACGGACGACGCATGGAACTGACCCACCTGGACACCGGGGTACGCGTCGACGCCGACCGCCGACTGGTCACCGTACCGGCCGGGATCACCCTGCGCGCACTCAACGAACTGCTCACCGCACACGGCCTGGCACTACCCAACCTGGGCGACATCGACGCGCAGACGATCGCCGGCGCGATCTCCACCGGCACCCACGGCACCGGCGCCGCGTACGGCTGCCTGTCGACGTTCGTCGAGGCGCTCACCCTCGTCACCGGCACCGGCGAGGTGCTGCGCTGCTCCGCCGACGAGCACCCCGACGTCTTCGCCGCCGCCCGGGTGTCGCTGGGCGCGCTCGGGGTGCTCGTCGAGGTGACCCTGCGCTGCGTGGACGCCTTCGTGCTGCGCGCCCACGAGCGGCCGGCGCCGCTGGCGGCCGTACTCGACGAGCTGCCCGCGCTGATCGACAGGCACGACCACGTCGAGTTCTACTGGTTCCCGTACACCGCCCGCGTGCAGGTCAAGGCCAACGACCGGGTGGCCGACGACGACCGGCCACTGCCCAAGTGGCGCGGCTGGCTGGACGACGAGTTCCTGTCCAACACCGTCTTCGCCGGGGCCTGCCGGCTCGGCCGCGCCGTGCCGGCGCTCGCCCCCGGCATCAGCGCTGTCTCCGCCCGCGCGCTCACCGAGCGCCGCTACACCGGCCGCTCCGACCAGGTCTTCTGCACCCCACGCCGGGTCCGCTTCATGGAAATGGAGTACGCCCTGCCGCGCGACGCCCTGCCCGAGGCGCTCGACGCGCTGCGGCGGATCGTCGACGGGCTGCCGTTCAAGGTGCTCTTCCCGGTCGAGGTGCGCTTCACCGCCGCCGACGACATCTGGCTCTCCCACGGCTACGGGCGCGAGTCGGCGTACGTGGCCGTCCACCAGTACGTCGGCATGCCGTACGAGCCGTACTTCCAGGCCTTCGAGCAGGTCGCCGCGAGCCTCGGCGGCCGGCCCCACTGGGGCAAGCTGCACTGGCGCGACGCGGAGTCGCTCGCGACGGCCTACCCCCGCTGGGCGGACTTCCAGGCGCTACGCGCCCGCCTGGACCCGCACCACCTCTTCACCAACCCCCACCTGACCCGAACCCTCGGCTGACCCTGACCCTGACCCTGACCCCCGCCCCGCTCGCTCGCCGCTCGCGAGAGCGGCCGCCGGTGCGATCTTGGTACGAACACGCCCTCCGAGGGGCGCGGTCGTACCAAGATCTGTCCGCCGTCCACAGGGGCGGACACGGGCGGCACCGGGTGGGCAGAGTGCGGGTGTGGCGAAGTCTCCAAATTCTCTGGCAGGGCTGCGGCGGGCGTTGCCCGGTGACGACGCCGACGAGCTGACCTGGTTGCTGTTCCATCAGGAAGACGTGATCAGCCTCGACCAGGCCCGGCGCCATCTGTCGTCGAAGGCGATCCGGCACCGGGTCGCCACCCGTCGTTGGCGCCAGGTGCACCGTGCCGTCTTCGTCGCGCACAACGGTCCGGTCGGTCCCGCCCAGCATCGATGGATCGCCGTGCTCGCCGCCGGGCCGGCCGCGATGCTCGGCGGGCTCACGGCGGCCCATGCCTGGGGTCTACGCGGTCACGACAGCCGGATCGTGGACGTGCTCCTGCCGGCCGCGCACCAGAGCCGCGCCCTGCCGCCCGGCGTACGCCTGCACCGGACCACCCTGCTCGGCGAGGAGGACGTGCTGCACGTCGGGCAGCCTCCCCGCACCATGCCTGCCCGGTCGCTGGTCGACGCGGCGCAGTGGGCGGCGACCGACGAGCAGGCTCGGGCGATCATCGCCGCCGGTTTCCAGCAACGCCTCGTCGGCGGCGACGACCTGCACCTGGTTCTGGACGCCATGCCCCGGATCCGGCGCCGAAACCTGATCCGACAGACCGCCGCGGACGCCGCCGGAGGCGCGCATTCCCTGGCCGAGCTGGACTTCCTCGACCTGGTCCGACGAGCGGGGCTGCCCGAGCCCTCCCGGCAGGTCGTCCGACGCGATGCCGACGGGCGTCGCCGCTATCTCGACGTGTGGTTCGGACAGTGGCGGGTGCACGTGGAGATCGACGGCGGGCAGCACCTCGACCCCGCCACCGCGTGGACGGACATGCGCCGGCAGAACGACCTCTGGGTCGAGGGCGACCGGGTGCTCCGCTTCCCCGCCTGGGCGGTACGCAACGACCCGCGGACGGTCCTCGCCCAGGTCCGAGCAGCCCTGCGCGCCGCCGGTTGGACGGGCTGGTCCTGACCCGGATCCGCCCACCTGCGCCGGATCTTGGTACGAACACGTCCTCCGAGGGGCGCGCTCGTACCAAGATCTCTCGCGACGCCAGCCGGCGAGCGAGCCGGGTGGTCAGTCGGGGCTGGTGGTGGCCTTTCTAGGGGCCGCCTTCTTTGCCGGGGTCTTCCTGGCGGTGGTGGCCTTGGCCGTCGTGGTCTTCTTCGCCGCCGTCGACTTGGTCGCCGCGGCCGTCTTCTTCGCCGCCGTGGCCTTCTTGGCGGGCGCCTTCTTCGCCGCGGCCTTCTTCTTCGGCGCCGGCCCCTTCGCCCGCTTCTCGGCGAGCATCTCGGAGGCCTCCTCCATGCTCAGCGCCTCCGGGGTCTGGCCGCGCCGCAGCGACGCGTTCGTCTCGCCGTCGGTGACGTACGGGCCGAACCGGCCGTCCTTGATCACCAGCGGCTTCTCCGTCAGCGGGTCGACGCCCATCTCCCGCAGCGGCGGCGCGGCGGCCCGGCGCTGACGGGCCTTCGGGGCGGCCAGCAGGGCCAGCGCCTCGTCCAGCGTGACGGTGAACATCTTCTCTTCGGAGTCCAGC
Organism: Micromonospora sp. NPDC049060; assembly: GCF_040649055.1. Taxonomy (NCBI): domain Bacteria; kingdom Bacillati; phylum Actinomycetota; class Actinomycetes; order Micromonosporales; family Micromonosporaceae; genus Micromonospora; species Micromonospora sp. NPDC049060. The sequence continues at coordinate 88,200 of NZ_JBEZEV010000004.1, read as the reverse complement.
GAGCGGAACTCGTCGCCCTGCTTGACGTACGGGCCGTAGCGGCCGTTGTTCGCCAGGACCTCGGCGCCGTCCGGGGCCACCCCGATCAGCCGGGGCAGGCTGAGCAGCTTCAGCGCCTCGTCGAAGGTCAGCGAATCGGGCGACTGCGAGCGCAGCAGCGACGACTTGCGCTCGCCACTGGCCACGTACGGGCCGAAGCGGCCCGACTTGAGCAGGATCGGCTCACCGGTGGCCGGGTCGTCGCCGAGCTTGCGCTCGCCCCCGCCGCCGAGGAACAGCTCGTGCACCTTCTCCGGGGTCAGCTCGTCAGGCGCCAGCCCCTCGGGGATCGGGGCCCGGTCGCCCTGGCCGCCACCCTCCTCACCCTCGGCGGCGGGCGCCTGCTGCTCGCCCGGCACCGCCCGCTGGAGGTACGGCCCGTAGCGGCCCACCCGCACGACGACCTCGCGGCCCTCGTCGTCGGTGAACAGCGGGATGGAGTTGACGCTGCGCGCGTCGATCTCGTTGAGGTTCTCGGTGACCAGCTTCTTCAGCCCGCCCGAGCGGGCGATGTCCCGGTCGCCGGCGCCGTTGGCGCCGCCGAAGTAGAACGCCGTGAGGAAGTCGACGGCGGCGTGGTCGCCGCCGGCGATCTCGTCCAGCTCGTTCTCCATGCTGGCGGTGAAGTCGTAGTCGATCAGGCGCGGGTAGTGCCGCTCCAGCAGGCCGATCACGGCGAAGGCCAGGAAGGTCGGGATCATCGCCTGGCCGCGCTTGGTCACGTAACCGCGGTCCTGGATCGTCTGCATGATCGACGCGTACGTCGACGGGCGGCCGATGCCCAGCTCCTCCAGGGCCTTGACCAGCGACGCCTCGGTGTAGCGCGACGGCGGCTGGGTGTGGTGGCCCTGCGCGGCCAGCTCGTCGGCGGTGAGCGGCTGGCCCTTGACCAGGTTGGGCAGGCGACGCTCGGCGTCCTCGGCCTCGGCGTTCTCGTCGTCGCTGGACTCGACGTACGCCCGCAGGAAGCCCGGGTCGGTGATGGTCTTGCCGGTGGCGCCGAAGTCGGCCTCCTCCTGGGCGGAGGAGACGGCGCGGATGCGCACCGAGACGCTGGAGCCGACGGCGTCGGTCATCTGCGAGGCGATGGTGCGCCGCCAGATCAGCTCGTAGAGCTTGAACTCCTCGGCGGAGAGCTCCTTGGCCACGTCGCCCGGGGTGCGGAAGTTGTCCCCCGCCGGGCGGATCGCCTCGTGCGCCTCCTGCGCGTTCTTCACCTTGCCGGTGTAGCGGCGCGGCTCCGGCGGCACGCTGCGCTCGCCGTACAGCTCGACGATCTGCCGGCGGGCCGCCGTGATGGCGGTCTCCGACAGGTTCACCGAGTCGGTACGCATGTAGGTGATGTAGCCGTTCTCGTAGAGGCGCTGCGCGGTGCGCATCGTCTGCTGCGACGAGAACCGCAGCTTGCGGGCCGCCTCCTGCTGGAGGGTGGAGGTGATGAACGGCGCGTACGGGCGGCGGCGGTAGGGCTTCTCCTCGACCCGGGTGACGGTGAACGGCCGGCCCTCCAGGCGGGCCGCGAGGCCCCGGGCGCCGCCGGCGTCGAGGTGGACGACACCGGCTCCGGCCTTGACCCGGCCGGTGGTCGGCTCGAAGTCCTTGCCGGTGGCGATCCGGTCGCCGTTCAGCGCGACCAGGGTGGCGTTGAAGTTGCGGGGCCCCTCGCCGGCGTCGGCCACGGCGAGCGTGGCCAAAATGTCCCAGTACTCCGCAGTGCGGAAGGCCATCCGCTGCCGCTCGCGCTCCACCACGATCCGCGTCGCCACGGACTGCACCCGGCCCGCCGAGAGCTTCGGCATGACCTTCTTCCACAGCACGGGCGAGACCTCGTAGCCGTAGAGGCGGTCGAGGATGCGTCGGGCCTCCTGGGCGTCGACCAGGTCCCGGTCGATCTCGCGGGGGTTGGCCACCGCGGCCTGGATGGCCGGCTTGGTGATCTCGTGGAAGACCATCCGCTTGACCGGCACCTTGGGCTTGAGCGTCTCCACCAGGTGCCAGGCGATCGCCTCGCCCTCGCGGTCCTCATCCGTCGCCAGGAAGATCTCGTCGACCTCCTTGGCCAGCTTCACCAGCTTGCTGATCTGCTGCTTGCGGTCGGCGGAGACCACGTAGAGGGCGTGGAAGCCGTTGTCGACGTCCACCCCGAGCCGGGCCCACGACTCGCCCTTGTACTTGGCCGGCACGTCGGCGGCGTTGCGCGGGAGGTCCCGGACGTGGCCGAAGCTGGCCTCCACGACGTACCCCGGGCCGAGATAGCCCGAGATCGTCTTGGCCTTCGCCGGTGACTCGACGATGACCAGACGGGTGGTTCCAGCGTTGCTCGGCACGTCTCTCCCCGACCTCACTCCTGCTCGCAGCCACCGGCGCCCGGTTCGGGGCCACTTTCGGCCCGCCGACCCCCGGCGGTCCGGATGTCCAACGTAACGCGCCGTCCGCGTTTCGGGTTTCGCGGGCGGCAAACCGTCCCGGCGGGGCGGCCTCTTTCTCCGCCGGCGGCGGGGCGTGCCGGACGGCGCCACCGTACACCGTGCGTGTGCCGCCGGGCGGGACACTGTGACGATGGCGGACCCTCGGTCGAGGCGCCACCCGGCTGTTTTCCGCGAAATTGCGCACTTGTTGTCCCTCATCGGACAGGCCCGACCGGCGCGACGAGGCGGGCGCCGAGGGGCGGTCAGGAGCGGGCCGGCCAGTCGGTCGCGGGGGCGGCGGGCGGCGGGTCGCCCACCAGCTCGGCCAGGCGGGCGAGCCGCCGCCGGCCGGTGATCCGGTACGCCGGCCCGCCCTCGCCGGGCCCGAGCAGCGCCCCGGCCAGGCCGACCGCGTCGAGCGCCCCGCCGACCGGTCCCCAGCACTCCTCGTCGGCGGCGCCGAGCCGGAGCAGGAAGCCGGACGGCTCGGCGGCCCCCGCCGCGGCGAGCCAGAGCCGCAGCCGCCGCCCGTTGAGGTGGAAGCCGGCGGGCGGTCGCTTGCCCGTACCGCGCAGCCAGGCCGCCGCGAGCGGCTTCAGCGTGCGGGCGTACGAGGTGCGCACCGCGTGCCGCCCGTCGGTGGTCGCCTCCCAGGTGGCCGCCACCCCGCGCAGCGCCAGCTCGGCGACGAGGACGTGCACCCGCCAGGCCGCGTCGACCACGATCGAGAGCCGGGCCGTGCCGCCCATCCGGACCGCCTCGCCCGGGCCGGCCAGCAGCCCGGCGAGATCGGCGATGGACGGGTCCGCCGCCTCCGCGCCGAAGAAGGTCAGCTGCCGGGCGGACTCGTCGGCGTCGGCCGGCGGGGGCGGTACGGGTCGGCGGGCGACCGGCGCGACCCGGTCCGCCGGCGCCGGGAAGAGCACCGGCAGCGCTTCGCCGCCGGACGGGTCACCGGTCCCGCTCAGCGACACTCCGGCACCTCGTCGAAGGCGCGTTTCAACTCCTCGGAGTTGAGCTGGCTGGTGTCGAGCGCGCTGGCGTCGTACTCCTTGTTCAGGGTGTCCACGGCGGCCCGGACGCCGTCGTAGAAGACGGTGGGCTGGCCGGTGCCCAGCCCGTCGATGGTGTCGCGGGCCCTGCCGTACGCGTCGCGTACCTTCGCCAGCGAGGCCTGGAAGCCCGCCGAGACCTCCTCGCCGCGCTCGGCGTCCGGTACGCCGGCCTCCTCGACCTTGCGTCGGGCGGTCTCGCTGGCCTGCTCCGCGCCGCCGAAGAGCCGCACCAGGTTCTCCTTCGCCTGCGCCGGGGTGGTCTGGGCGGTCATCTGCTGGTCGGTGCTGCTGGTCAGCTTGCTGATCTCGGCCCGCCACGGGGTGAGCGCGGTGCAGACCGACGCCGCCCACGACCGGGAGTCGGGGCCGCCGCCGCATCCGGCGAGCACGAGAACGAGCGTGGCCAGGACCACCGTGAGCTTTCCGGCGGCTGCCGCCCGGCACGTGCGCATGCGTTGCAGCGTACGGCCTCTGTCGAGTCCGGGCACCGGACAGGTTTGCCGGGTGGCACGGGCGGTCCCCGGCCGGCCGCGCGGGCCGACCGGGGACCTCCGATGCCGGACGGATCAGGCGTTGACCGTCTCGGGCCGCTGGTCCGGGCTGCCCGCGCCCGTGCCGGAGTCGGCGTCGGACATGGCCACGCCCTTGCGCTTGCTGAACACCACCGCCGCGGCGATGATCAGCGTCGCCACCACGGCGATCCCCACCCGCAGGGCGGTGTTCCGCTCGTCGCCCACGCTCCAGGCCACCACGGCCGGCGCGATCAGCAGCGAGACCAGGTTCATCACCTTGATCAGCGGGTTGATCGCCGGGCCGGCGGTGTCCTTGAACGGGTCGCCGACGGTGTCGCCGATGACCGTGGCGGAGTGCGACTCGGAGCCCTTGCCGCCGTACGCGCCGTCCTCGACGAGCTTCTTGGCGTTGTCCCAGGCGCCGCCGGAGTTGGACAGGAAGACCGCCATCAGCGTGCCGGCGCCGATCGCACCGGCCAGGTACGCCGCCAGCGCGCCCGGCCCGAGGCCGAAGCCCACCGCGATCGGCGCGAGGATGGCGAGCAGACCGGGGGTCATCAGCTCGCGCTGCGCGTCCCGGGTGCAGATGTCGACGACCTTGCCGTACTCGGGGCGCTGGGTGCCGTCCATGATGCCGGGCAGCTCGCGGAACTGCCGGCGTACCTCCATCACGACCGCGCCCGCCGAGCGGGAGACCGCGTTGATGGCCAGGCCGGAGAAGAGGAACACCACCGCCGCGCCGATGATCAGGCCGACCAGGTTGCGCGGGTTCGCCACGTTCAGCGAGTTGAGGATCTCGGTGCCGACGTCGCCCACGCCGGCGTCCGAGTACGCGGTGCGCAGCGTGTCGGTGTACGAGCCGAACAGCGCCGTCGCGGCGAGCACCGCCGTGGCGATCGCGATGCCCTTGGTGATCGCCTTGGTGGTGTTGCCGACCGCGTCGAGCTCGGTGAGCGTCCGGGCGCCGTGCTCGTCGATGTCGCCGGACATCTCGGCGATGCCCTGGGCGTTGTCGGAGATCGGGCCGAAGGTGTCCATGGCGACGATCACGCCGACCGTGGTGAGCAGGCCGATGCCGGCCATCGCCACCGCGAACAGGGACAGCGTGATGGAGCTGCCGCCGAGCAGGAACGCACCGAACACGCCGGCACCGATGAGCAGCGCCGAGTAGACCGCCGACTCCAGGCCGATGCTGATGCCAGCCAGGATGACGGTGGCCGCGCCGGTCTGGGAGCTCTTGCCGATGTCCTGCACCGGGCGCCGGTTGGTCTCGGTGAAGTAGCCGGTCAGCGCCTGGATCGCCGCCGCCAGCACGATGCCGATGACGACCGCGCCGATGGCGACCACCCGCGGGTTCTCGCTGACGTCGGTCAGCCCGCCGTCCAGCTCGGCGAAGGTGGCCGGCAGGTACGCGTACGTGGCGATCGCCACCAGCACCGCGGAGAGCACCGCCGAGATGTAGAAGGCCCGGTTGATAGCGGTCAGGGCGTTGCGGTCGGAGGCGCGCAGCCGGGTGACGAAGACGCCGACGATCGCGATGAGCACGCCGATGGTGGAGACGATCAGCGGGAAGACCAGGCCCTGCTCGCCGAAGGCGGCGCGGCCGAGGATCAGCGCGGCGACCAGGGTGACCGCGTACGACTCGAAGAGGTCGGCGGCCATGCCGGCGCAGTCACCCACGTTGTCGCCCACGTTGTCGGCGATGGTGGCGGCGTTGCGCGGGTCGTCCTCGGGGATGCCCTGCTCGACCTTGCCGACCAGGTCGGCGCCGACGTCGGCGGCCTTGGTGAAGATGCCGCCGCCGACCCGCATGAACATGGCGAGCAGCGCGGCGCCGAAGCCGAAGCCCTCCAGCACGGTCGGCGCGTCGCTGCGGTAGAACAGCACGACCAGCGCGGCGCCGAAGAGGCCGAGGCCGACGGTGAGGAAGCCGACCACGCCACCGGTGCGGAAGGCGATCTTCATCGCGGCCTCCCGGCCGCCTTCGCGCTCCCGGGCGGCGGCGGCGACCCGCAGGTTGGCCCGGGTGGCCAGCCACATGCCGGCGCCGCCGATGAACGCGCTGAACAGCGCGCCCACGACGAAGAAGACGGACCGGCCGATCTTCACCGCCACTTCGCTGCCGTCGGTGCCGTGCACCGGCAGCAGGAAGAGCAGCACCACGGCGATGACCACGAAGATCGCCAGGGTCCGGAACTGCCGGAGCAGGTAGGCCGAGGCGCCCTCCTGGACCGCGCCGGAGATCTCCTGCATTTTGTTGGTGCCCTTGCCGGCGGCCAGTACGGCCTTCGTCAGCGCGCCGGCGAAGGCGAGCGCCACCAGCGCGATGACCGCGGCGATGACGACGTACGTGACGTTGTTTCCGGTGAGGGAGATCCCGCCGCCGTCGGCGGCCAAGGTGTCGGACATCTGTGTCCTCCTGTACCGAACGCTCGCGCCGGCCGGTGGAGACGCACCGACCCGGCGCCTGGATGCGGAGTCGCAAGCGCGCGCCACTCCACCCCGGTCGGACCAGCGATGAACAACCGTTCCCGCTGGCCGCGGGATGGATCACTTGCTGACAACTCGCGTACTCTAGCCCTCCACAGTGTTGGAGGTCACACCGAGGGGGCACCGCGCCGTGATGATCTTCGTCGCTGTGTTATGAGGAAAAATCTGATATAGGAGCCCATCCATGCCAAGGAGGCCGCGCCCCGGCGGGACACGGCCTCTCACGGCGTACGACGCCCTCGGCGAGGGCGGTGGAAGATCAGCTCACCGGCCGACGGGCCAGACCATCCGCACCTCGGTGCCGACGCCCTCGTCGACCGGGCGCACCTGGAGGTCCTCGACGAAACCGGCAAGCAGCGCGAAGCCCACGCCGGTGGTCAGGTCGTCCTCGTTGAGCGACTCGTTGGCGAGCTGGTCGGCGTTGAGCGCCGCCAGGCCGAGACCGGCCTCGATCGGCGCACGGTCGACGACGCGCACCGCGTACGCGCCCGTGTCGGACATCTCGACGAGCACGGGCTCGGACACGCCGTACTGGCGGTGCAGGGCGACCGCGCGGGTGCACGCCTCGCCGATGGCCAGCCGTACCTCGTCCAGCAGCTCCTCGCGGACCCCGGCCCGCCGGGCGACCGCCACGCCGACCAGGCGCGCGGTGCGCACGTGCACCGGGGCCGGCGAGAAGGAGAGCTTGACCGTGGCCATCAGACGCCGGTGCCGGCCGGGTCGGTGCCGACCGCCGCGTCGACCGTGGGATGCAGCGGGAAGACCTGGTCGAGGGCCGTGATCCGGAAGATCTTGAGCAGCGGCTCCTTGTCGCAGACCAGGGCGAACGAGCCACCGGCCGCGCGCAGCCGCTTGAGCGCGCCGACCAGCACGCCCAGCCCGGTGGAGTCGAGGAAGTCCACCCGACCCAGGTCGACCACCACGTGGCGGGCTCCACCGTCGATCAGCTCGAGGAGCCGCTCCCGTAGCCGGGGCGCGGTGTAGACGTCCACCTCACCGCCGACCTCGAGCACCGTGTGCTCGCCCACGGTGCGGGTCGCCAGCGACAGCTCCATCGGTCCTCCCTCGCAAGAGCCGTAAACTCTCCTGGGCATCTAACCATCCCCGCCGGAGACCGGCTCTGCTCACCGGCGGAGCCTCCCCTTACCCCGGCCCCCCGCTTTCCATCTCCGAACACCAGTGCGAGAGTGCAGGACGTGACCACCGACGGCTCCAGCTCGGCGCAGCCAGCGCCGCGCCACGACCTGAAGCCGTCGCCCGACCACTCCGGCCCGGCGCACCCGGCGCCCGCCGACCTGCTGGGTCGGCTGCGCGCCCGCGCCGGCGCCGACCCGGTCACCCACGTCGAGCGGGTGCCGGCACGGGCCGGCGAGCCCGCCCCGTGGCCGGACTGGGCGCCGGAGGAACTGCGCGCGGCGTTCGCCCGGCGCGGCGTGGTCGCGCCCTGGCGGCACCAGGCGGAGGCGGCCACCCTGGCGTACGACGGCCGGCACGTCGTGGTGGCCACGGGCACCGCGTCCGGCAAGTCCCTGGCCTACCAGCTTCCCGCGCTGGCCACCCTGCTCGCCGACCCCCGGGCCACCGTGCTCTACCTGGCGCCGACGAAGGCGCTCGCCGCCGACCAGTTGCGCGCCGTCGCCGCGCTGGAGCTGGAGGGGGTGCGCCCCGCCTGCTACGACGGCGACACCCCGCGCGCCGAACGGGAGTGGATCCGCAAGCACTCCCGGTTCGTGCTGACCAACCCGGACATGCTGCACCACGGCATCCTGCCCGGGCACGCCCAGTGGTCCGGTTTCCTGCGCCGGCTCACGTACGTGGTGATCGACGAGTGCCACACCTACCGGGGGGTCTTCGGCTCGCACGTCGCGCACGTGCTGCGCCGGCTGCGGCGGCAGTGCGCCCGGTTCCGCAGCACACCCGTCTTCGTACTGGCCTCGGCCACGTCCGGCGACCCGGCGACGGCGGCGGGCCGGCTCACCGGGGTGCCCGTGACCGCCGTCACCGAGGACACCTCGCCCCGCGGCGGGGTGACGTTCGCGCTCTGGGAGCCGCCGCTGTTGCCCCGGGACTCCGCCGCCGACCAGCAGGCGGACCTCACCCAGGTCCGCCGGTCGGCGCTGCGGGAGACGGCCGACCTGCTCGCCGACACGGTCGCCGAGGGGGTACGCACGCTGGCCTTCGTGCGCTCCCGGCGCGGCGCCGAGGTGGTCGCGGCGAACGCCCGCCGGTCCCTCGACGAGGCGGTGCCCGGGCTCGGCGACCGGGTCGCCGCCTACCGGGCCGGCTACCTGCGCGAGGAGCGCCGCGAACTGGAACGGGCGCTGCTGCACGGCGACCTGCTCGGGCTGGCCTCGACCAACGCGCTGGAGCTGGGCGTCGACCTGGTCGGCCTCGACGCGGTGCTGATCTGCGGCTACCCGGGCACCCGCGCCTCCCTGTGGCAGCAGGCCGGCCGGGCGGGGCGCTCCGGGCAGGAGGCGCTCGCCGTGCTGGTCGCCCGGGACGACCCGCTCGACACCTATCTCGTGCACCATCCCGAGGCGGTGTTCGGGCGGCCGGTGGAGGCCACCGTGCTCGACCCGGCCAACCCGTACGTGCTGGCACCGCAGCTCGCCTGCGCTGCGGTCGAGGCGCCGCTGACCCCCGACGACCTGGCACTCTTCGGCGACGGGGCGAAGGAGGCGGTGGACCAACTGGTGGCGGCGGGGGCGCTGCGGCAGCGGCCGACCGGCTGGTACTGGCGGCACCGGGAGCGGCCGGAGGTGGACCTGCGCGGCGAGGGCGGCGCGCCGGTCTGCGTGGTCGAGGCGGCGACCGGGCGGCTGCTCGGCACCGTCGACGGCGGCTCGTCGCACTTCCTGCTCCACCCCGGCGCGGTCTACCTGCACCAGGGCGTCTCCCACGTGGTCGACTCGCTCGACCTGGCCGACGGGTGCGCGCTGGTGCATCCCGAGGAGCCGGACTGGTCCACCCACGCCCGCGACGTCACCTCGCTGTCGGTGGTGAGCGTGCGCTCGTACGTGGACGCCGGCCCCGTCGGGCTCTTCCTCGGCGAGGTCGACGTGACCAGCCAGGTGGTGTCGTACCAGCGGCGACGGATCGCCACCGGCGAGGTCATCGACACCCGCCCCCTGGACCTGCCGGCCCGGGAACTGCGTACCGTCGCGGTCTGGTTCACCCTGTCGCCGCAGTCCCTGACGGCCGCCGGCGTGGAGCCCGCCGACGTGCCGGGCGCGCTGCACGCCGCCGAGCACGCCGCGATCGGCCTGCTGCCGCTCACCGCGACCTGCGACCGCTGGGACATCGGCGGACTGTCGACGGCGGCGCACCCGGACACCGAGGCCCCGACGGTCTTCGTCTACGACGGGCACCCGGGCGGGGCGGGCTTCGCCGAGCGCGCGTACGGGACGGCGGCAGCCTGGCTGCGGGCCACCCGCGACGCGATCGCGGAGTGCGGCTGCGAGGCGGGCTGCCCGTCCTGCGTGCAGTCCCCGAAGTGCGGCAACGGCAACAACCCGCTCTCCAAGCCGGACGCCGTCAAGGTGCTGGACGTGGTGCTCGCGAACCTGCCCGACGGTGTACCGGCACCCCGCCCGTCCGGCGACTCGCCCGAGGTTCCGTCCCTCAGCTCGCCCGGCGTTCCGTCCGGCCGCTCATCCGAAGTTTCGACCGGCGGCGATGTCGCGGTTCCGGGGCGCCGTGCGGTTCGGGACGCCGTGCTTCCGGGCGGCCCTACGGTCCCGGGGGAACGCGTCGCTCCCGACGACGCCGCCCCCGGCGGTCCCGGAGGTCCGGACGGCGCCCCGCCCCCGGTGGTGGAGACCGGCTCGGAGGCCGCCCCCGTCCCGGGTGGTGGAAGGCAGGCATAGAAACCCTTCGCTCGGGGCAAACGAATACGTGGGAGCGCTTCCATCGCTGCTCGCGGACCCTTGCCGTGCTTCCCGTCGAAGGAGGAGTCGTGGCCGACACCATCGCCGAGACCGTCGACCTGCTCTACACGATCGACCAGGAGAAACTCACTCCTGACCAGCAGATCGCCCTGGCCACCGCGCTCGCCAGCCTGGCGCAGGCCGAGCGCCTGGAGCAGATCAACGAGCGGCTGCGCAGCATCCACCAGGTTCTGAACGCGTGGGCGCTCAAGGCCACGGTCGACGGAGGCCGGTGAACCCGCTCCGCACAGCACGGCCGCGGCGGTGTTCGGGTCGTGGCGGGGCTGCGGTCGTAGCGGGGTCGCCGTCGCGGCAGGGGGTCGGGTCGCGACAGGGTCCCGGGGTTGGCGGTAGTTGCCAATCCGGGAAGAAGCCGTCCACGGCGGGGCGCGGGGTCGTGGCGGGGTTGCCCGTCGGACGGCACCGCCGGGCCGGCACGGTACGGGTCGGGCAGCGAGGCAGGGTCCGGGCGGGGTAGCGGGGGCCGGCGGGAACCGCCGCGTGCTGGCAGGACGGGCCGCGTAGCCTGCGGGAAGGGACGCGTGACCTGTCGGCGGCGGCACGGGTGAAGCTGTGCGACACTCCGGCGACCCCTCGAAGGAGAACCCATGCAACTCGAGAACCTGCAGGCCCAGCAGCAGTTCCACATCCGGCAACGGCTCCGGATGATGGTGAACCAGTACGAGGTCCACGCCGTGGCACCGGACGGCTCCGAAGGTGGCCTGCTGGCGTTCGCCCAGCAGAAGCGGCTCGCCTTCAAGGAGCAGGTGACGATCTACACCGACGACTCGAAGCAGCAGCCCCTGCTCGGGTTCAAGGCCCGCCAGCGCCTCGACATCGGCGCCACGTACGACGTGACCGACCACGCCGGCAACCCGATCGGCCTGTTCCGCAAGGACTTCGCCCAGTCCCTGCTGCGGTCCACCTGGCACGTCGAGCAGCCCGGCCTGCCGCAGGTCACCGGCCAGGAGCGCAGCATGCCGGTGGCGCTGCTGCGCCGGTTCGTCGACTCGCTGTCCTGGCTGCCCTACCACTTCGACTTCGTCGCCGGCGGTCAGCCGGTCTTCTCCGTCATCAAGCAGTGGGGCCTGCGCGACCGGTACGTCGTCCAGATCCACAACCCGCAGGTCGACCGCCGCCTCGTGATCGCGATGGCCGTCGCCCTCGACGCCCTCCAGGGACGCTGATCCACCCGGGTCGGGGTGCCGACTTCCGTCGCCCCGGCCCGGTCGCGTCCGGCGCGAGTGCGTCACGTCTCCCGCAGTTCCCCCGGCACGTGCCGCCTGCGGCTCAGCCACGGACCGGGCCCGCCGCTCAGCCACGGACCGGGGCCGGCACGGTGCCGCCCGCCGCTCAGCCACGGACCGGGCCTGCGCGGGCACTGGCCGCCGCGACCCGCGCCAGGCCGGGCAGCGGGGTGACGGCCACCTCTGCGGTCACCAGGACGTCGAGGCCGTCGAGTCGACAGGCGAGCAGCCGGCCACCGTTGGCGGCGGTGATCTCGGCAGCCCGGCCGCAGGCCGCCGGCTCGCCCAGGAGGGCCTCGCCGGCACCGGCCAGCGCGCCGAAGTCCGCCGCCACCCGGGCCTGCTGCCGGGCTGTCCGGGCCGCGCCGACGGCGGCACCGAACAACCCGACCATGACGAAAGCCAGCCCCACGGCGAGCAGACAGACGGTCGCCCCACCACGCTCCCCCATCCGCCCTGCCGCACTTCCCGGGACCCCCGCCGCGCTCCCCCTGCGCTGCCATCGCGCTGCCACCGAGCCCTCACGCACCACCGTCGTGCTTCCCCGCACTCCCGCCGCGCTCTCACGGACTTCCACCCCGGCGGGGGTCGCGGGCCAGCCGGGCCAGCCGGTCCCGTCGCCCTGCCGGTCAGGGTTCTGCCGGTCGCGGCGTGCAATCCGCCCCGTCACGGTCCTTCCTCCGCCGGCTCGACGCCCGGGGGCGCGGGCTCCGCGGCACCGGGCCCCACGGCGTCCGTCCCCACGACACCGGGTTCCACCGCCGCGACCGCCGTCGCCGTCACGGAGATCCGGGGCAGCCGGGAGCCGAGCGCGCGTACGGGCGCCCGGACGGTGGCGACGACCCGCTGACCGTCGACGGTGACGGTCACCTCCGCTCCCGGCGGTGCCGCCCCGCTGGCAGCGGCCGCCCCGTCGGCGCCCCGGGAGGCAGCCAGTGCCGCCTCCCGGGCCGCGTGCAGGCAACCCGCCCTCGTACCGACGGCGTTGACCGCCGACAGCCCGGCGAGCAGGAGCAGCAGGAGCGCCGGCAGGCCGGCCGCCAGTTCGGCGGTGAAGGAACCCCGGTCACGGCCGGCCGGCCGGCGCCCGGTCACTTGAGCGCCCGGTCGATGACGGCGGTCAACGCGGACTGCACGTTGCCGGAGGTCAGCACCTTCAGCAGGATCCCGGCGAAGGCGACCGCGGCGAGGGTGCCGACGGCGTACTCGGCGGTGTTCATTCCGGCGTCCCCGCGCAGGCGGGCGAGCAGTTTGCGCACGTTCCTGTCCTTTCTCGACATGGTCAGAGCACGTCACCGAGGACGGCGACGATCACCGGCACCAGGCCGGCGAGAATGAAGGCCGGCAGGAAGCAGAGCCCCAGCGGTAGGACGATGAGCACGCCGGCGCGGCGGGCGGCCGCCTCCGCGGCCGTGGAGCGGTCGGCGCGGAGGTCGTCGGCGAGTCGGGTCAGCGCGCCGGCCAGTGCGGCTCCGCTGCTCGCGCTGCGAAGCACGGCGGCGGTCAGCCGCTCGGCCCCCGGTACCGCCGCGAGCGGAGCCCACGCCTCCTCGGGGCCACCGCCGAGCCGCAGCAACCGGCCGACCCGGGCGAGCCGGTCGGCGAGCGGCCCGTCGAGCGCCCCGGCCACGGCCATGATCGACCTGTCCACGGGCGCTCCCGCCCGCATGGCCGCCGCCAGCAGGTCGGCGGCGAGCGGAAGATCGGCCGCCTCGCGCAGCCGCCGGTTCCGCACGGCCGGGGGCTCGATCCGACGAAGCAGCCGGTCGAGCAGCAGCGTCGTCGGCAGGGCCGCCACCGCCCCGGGCCAGCCGCTGACGATGACGGCCACGGCCACGCCGGCCAGACCGGCGGCGACGCGGATGGCGTCCGGCCGCCGCCGAGGCGGGACGTCATCGGTCGGGTCGTCGTCGGGACCGACCGGTCGGCGGAGCGAGGCGGCCGGGTGCACACCGACCGGCGCCCGGCGCAGCGCGCGCAGCCGGCGCAGGGGCCGCCGGCCTGCCGCCAGCATCGTGACGAGCAGGATCGCCGCCGCCACGAAGCCCGCTGCCAGCGCCATCCGGGGCATCAGCTCACCCGTCCCGGCGACGCGCCGAGCCGCTCGGCCCAGAACAGTCCCGCGACCTGGAGCGCGATGGCGACGACCGCGCACGTACCACCGACGGGGGTGTGCAGCAGCACCGCCACCGGATCGACGCCGATGCCGTAGCCGAGCCCGATGCCGCCGAGCGGCAGGGCGGCGAGCAGCAGAGCGGTGGCCCGTGCCCCGGCCGCCTGGGCCTCCGCCGCAGCCAGTCCACGATCGGCCGAGCGGGCGTCCGCCTCGATCCGCTCCAGCAGCTCCGCCAGCGGCGCGCCCGTCTGGTCGGCGAGGCGTACGGCCGCGCAGGCCAGTCGATCCAGGCGTCGTGCCCCGCCCCGCTCGTCGCGGGCCGCCGCGTCGCCGCCCGGGGATCCGCGATCGGTCCCCGCCGGGCCCGGGGTGAGCCGCTCGGCGGCGACCGGTACCGGCAGGCCGGCCCGGAGGTCCGCGGCCAGCCCGCAGAGCTGGTCCAGCCGGTGCCGCCGGGCCCGGACGGCGTTCCGGCCGTCCTTGCGTCGGAGCAGCGCGCGAGCGGCCAGCGTGCCGTAGGCGCCGACGGCCACCGCCGCGACCGGACCGGCCAGCAGCAGCCCGGCTCCGGCGCCGGCCGACGCGGCGAGCAGCAGGGTGCGCCTGGGGGACGCCGCCAGCGCGTCCGGCCGGAGCCACCCTGGTCGCCGGCCCTCGCCGGGCGGATCGGTCACCGCGCCGGGCCGGCGCGGCGGGGTAGCCGCCGGCGCGGGCGTGCCGCCGGGTCGCCGGGCGTCCCGCCGACCGGGTGGCCGGGCCCGACCGGGGTCTCCGCCACCGCGCGGCGCGTCCCGGTAGGCGAGGTGGCGCTCGGGTCGGGTCGGGCCCATGGGTCGCGTCAGCCGAGGATCGCCGTCCCCGCCTCGCCCAGCGTCACGGTCGTCTCCGGCCGTCCAGGGCCAGGGCGACCGGTCGGCCACGTCCCGCGACGCCCACCGATCCCCGCCGAACGTCTCGGCGGTCGGATGGTCGTCAAGGCGCAGGTCAAGGTCGGTGGCCGGGGCCTCCAGCTCGCGCCCACTTCCGGGGGTGCCGCTGGCCGGGACGTCCGGGCCTGCCGGCGGCGGCCGGCGGCGAACCCGGGACTCGTCGCGCGGGTCGCGACGACCGACGGTCTGCGGGCGAGGAACCCCCTCGCCGCCGCGCGCCGCCGCACCGTCCACGTCCCGACCGGGTGTCTGGCGCAGCTCGGTGACCCATGCGACGAGCGGGTCCTCCCCGCCGGCACGCGCGCTCCCGCCGACGCCGGCGGCCAGCACCCCCCGCCGGATCCGGCCACCACGCACCACCCCGGCCACCAGCACCGCCGCCACCAGGACCGAGAGCAGCGCCACCAGCGCGTACGGGGCGGTCACCTCGGACCCGCCGATCCGGGCCACGGCTCGGTCAGGACCGGCGGAACCGGTACGGCCCGCTCCCGCAGCAGATCGGCGAGCGCCCGGGCGGCGCGGTCCGGCCCTCGCCCGCGTACCCAGGCGGGAACTGCCGTGACCAGCCTGTCCGGGCCCTCCGGCAGGAGCAGGCAGACCGATTCCAGTACGCGCCCCTCGGTGTTCCGGCGCACCTGGAGCAGTACCTGGAGTGCGGCGGCCACCTGGGCGTGGAGCGCGGGACGGGGCAGCCCGCCGAGCATCCCGAGGGCCTCCAGCCGCGCCGGCACGTCCGACGGGGCGTTGGCGTGCAGGGTGCCGGCTCCGCCGTCGTGGCCGGTGTTCAGGGCGGCGAGCAGGTCGACCACCTCCCCGCCCCGGCACTCGCCGACCACCAGTCGGTCGGGCCGCATCCGCAGGGCCTGCCGGACGAGGTCGGTCAGACCGACCGCGCCGGAGCCCTCCACGTTGGCCGTCCTCGCCTGCAACCCGACGACGTGCGGGTGCCGGGGATGCAGCTCGGCCGCGTCCTCCACCAGCACGATCCGTTCGGTGGCGGGGACCAGCCCGAGCAGCGTGTTCAGCAGCGTCGTCTTGCCGGAGCCGGTGCCACCGGTCACCAGGTACGCCAGCCGGGCCGCCACCACGGCGGAGAGCACCGGCGCCACCGGTCGGGGCACCGTCCCCCGGCTCACCAACTCGTCGAGGGTGAAGGGCCGCTGCCGGAAGGTCCGCAGGGACAGGTAGGGCCCGTCGGTCGCCACCGGCGGCAGCACGGCGTGCAGGCGGGTGCCGTCGGGAAGCCGGGCGTCCGCGTACGGGGAGCCGTCGTCGAGCCGCCGACCGGCGCTGGCGGCGAGCCGCTGCGCGAGCCGGCGTACGTCGTCCACCGTGCCGATCGGCACCGCGACCTGGTGCAGGCCCCGCCCCCGGTCGACCCAGACCCGGACGCCGTTGACCAGCACGTCGGTGACCTCCGGATCGGCCAGCAACGGGGCGAGCGGACCGGCTCCCACCAGATCGTCGTGCACCTGGTCGGCCATCCGCAGCACGGCGGTGTCGCCGAGGACGGCGGCGGTGGGCTCCGCCCGTACGGCAGAAACGATCGCGGCGGCGGTGACCGGCGTCGCCGCAGCGGCCATGCGCTGTCGCACCCGCGCGGCGAGGGTGTCGCCCTCGGACGGCCCGGTCATGCCGCACCCGCCGCCGGCGCGCCGGTCAGTTCGGCGACGATCCGCTGGCAGAGCGCCGCCAGCGGGCCTCGGCCGTGCGCGGCCGGCGCCTCGCCCCGCTCCAACCCGCGAGCCAGCGCCGGTTCCGGGCGCAGCGTGCCGGCCAGCGGCAGCCCGAGCGCCCGGGCCACCTCCGCCGCTCCCAGGCGGCCCGGTGCCGGACCGCGCACGATCACCGACATCGCGGTGCAGTGTGGGGCGGCGGCGGCCACCACCCGGGCCGCCGCGGCGGTGGCCCGCAGCTCGGCCGGGACCACCACGTAGACCTGGTCCGCCGCCTGCAGCGCGGTCACGGCCGCGTCGTCCAACTGCCGGGGCAGATCGACCACCACGAGGTCCCGACCCCGCCGGGCGGCGTCGACGGTCGCCGCCATCGCCTGGGCGGGAAGGGCGAGCAGGTCGCCCCGGTCCCAGGAGAGCACCACCAGGTCGCCCCGGCTCGGCAGGGCCCGTACCAGCGCCGGCGCGTCCACCCGGCCGTCGGCGCCGGTCAACGCCGGCCAGCGCAGCCCTTCCAACTGCTCCCAGCCGAGCACCAGATCGAGCCCGCCGCCGAGCGGGTCGGCGTCGACGAGCAGGGTGCGCAGCCGGGCCCGGGCGCCCGTGACGGCGAGCCCGCCCGCCAGGATGCTCGCCCCGGCGCCGCCCCGCCCGCCCAGGACCGCGACAATCCGGGCGCCGCCACGCTCGACGCCCTCCGGCCCGCACTCGGCGAACCGGTCGACCAGCCAGGGCTCGGCGGCGGGCAGCGTCGCCACGTGCTCCGCGCCGATCAGCTCAGCGACCTGCCAGCCGGGATCAAGCTCCCCGGACCGCCCGACCAGCACCATCCGTGGCCGCTGCGGCAGCCGCGCCCGCAGGCAGGGCTGGGCCTGGTCGGCGCCGACCAGCACGAGCGGGGCCGGCAGCCAGCGGGTGCGGGCCGCGGCGGGGTCGGCGGCGAGTTCCACCTCGACTCCGCCCGCCGCGGCGAGCCGCAGCAGGTCGTCGAGCAGGTCGCCGTCCGAGGTGACGAGCAGCGGCCGGGGCCGGTGCGGCGGGACGGAGGTACGGGGTGGCATCGCGGCCTCCAGCGGTCGGGCTCGGGGTTGCTGACCCGAGACCCTGCTCCGACGCCACCCCGAACGCCGCCCCGTCCCCACAGCCTGTGGACAACCGCGCGCCCTGTGGACAACGCCCGCCGGGCGAGTCGATCTGCTATGGCCCCTGACGGGTCACAGCGCCTTCCAGCTCCCGAAACACTCCGCCTACCGCCGGGGCGGCGCGGGCACCCGACGGGCCGTACAAATCGATAGCCTGCGCTGCATGCATCGCAGTCGTGTGTACGCCATCCTGATCGACACCCCTCGTGCGGAGGCGGCCCGGGCGGCGGCCTTCTGGTCGGGGGCCCTGGGCGTCCCAGCCGAGCCCGACCCGTCGTATCCGCAGTTCATCGGCCTGCACGACGCCCTGCCCGGGCTGGTCACCGCCGTGCAGGAGGTCGACGACGAGCCCCGATTCCACCTCGACTTCGAGACCGACGACGTCGAGGCCGAGACGGCTCGCCTGGTCGCCCTCGGTGCCACGCGGGTCACGCGGTGGCAGGAGTGCCAGGTGCTGCGCGTACCCGGTGGACATCTGGTCTGCGTGCTGCCGGTGGAGAGCCGGCCGGAGGTCTTCGACGCCGAAGCCAGAACCTGGCCGTGACGCCCGTGCCGGCACGCCGAGAGGCAACCGGGCGAGCCCGCTCGGCCGGCCGTCACGGCAGCAGGCGACGAATCGACGTCAACGACACTCAATCGTTATGAGCACGTCCCGGATGGCTCCACTGCCCAACCCACGGCACCGCCGGCGGCTTCGTCGCCTCCGGCCCTAACCTGGCCCTCGGACAAGTGGACTCAGCGGTGGTGGAGACGGCCTGTGACCTGCGTAGAAGCGCTCCCGCCGGAAAGGGACGACCCCCGTCGGGGGGAGACGGGGGTCGTCGAAGGTTCGGCTCCGGGGGGGTCGAGCCGAACCCACTCAGCGGTCACGGGGGGTGCAACCGCCGAGGGTCTGCCTGTCGTACGAGATGTGAACACTCGTCGCATCAGCAAGTCTGCCTGAGCGGACCTGTATACGTCGAGTGGTGTCTCCTCCACTCCGTGCGAAATAATGTTCGCAGAGTGTGACCATCATCACGATGAGCGAGGGTGGCGGAGGGTCGGCCCGCAGGTCCGAGGGGTCGCCGGGCCCCGGGCACCCGCCGACCATAGACCATCCGGCTAGACTTTCGCGCCGTGGGCCGAAGTGCCGCTTTCTTCGATCTGGACAAGACCGTCATCGCCAAGTCGAGCGCCCTGGCGTTCGGTCGGCCGTTCTACCGGGACGGCCTGATCACCCGGCGTGACGTGGTCAAGTCGGCGTACGCCCAGCTGATGTTCCGGCTGGGCGGCACCGACGCGCAGACCATGGCCAGGACCAGGGACTACCTCGCCGCGCTCTGCAAGGGCTGGCAGGTGGAACAGGTCCGCCAGATCGTCGCGGAGACGCTGCACGAGCTGATCAACCCTTACGTGTACGCCGAGGCCGCCGCCCTGATCGAGCAGCACCAGGCCGCCGGCCGGGACGTCGTCCTGGTCTCCGCCTCCGGCGAGGAGATGGTCCGCCCGATCGGCGTGCTGCTCGGGATCACCGACGTGATCGCCACCCGGATGGGTGTGGTCGACGGCCGCTACAGCGGCGAGGTCGAGTTCTACGCGGCCGGATCGAGCAAGGTCGACGCCGTCGGCGAGCTGGCCGCCGAGCGCGGCTACGACCTGGCCGACTCGTACGCCTACTCCGACTCGTACAGCGATCGGCCGCTGCTGGAGTGCGTCGGCCATCCCTCGGTGGTAAACCCGGACCGGCAGCTGCGCCGGCTCGCGGTCGAGAACTCCTGGCCGGTACTCGAGTTCCGGCATCCGATCCCGCTGGGGCGGCGGCTGCGCGAGCGCCCGGCCGTCCCGGTCGCCGCCGCGGCGCTGGGCGTGGGCGTCGGCGTGGCCATCGGCATCGCCTGGTACGGCCGGCACCGCCGCACCCGCACCGCTCCCGCACCCGCCTGAGCCCACCCGCCCGCGAGCCGCACCCGCACCGCACCCGCCTGAGCCACGCGGCCGGCACCCGCTCGGCCCGGCGACCGCGCGCAACCCGTGGAGGGGCCGGTGCCGGCCAGCTCAGGACGCCGCGAGGACCTCGTCGCCGATGGTGGTGAGCTGGTCCGCGCCGACCTCCACCGCCGCCATGTAGTGGCGCAGCCAGGAGCGCAGCCCGTCCGGGGTGCCGGTGGCGAAGGCGCCGGCCGAGCCGACGTACTCCGGTTCGCGCTCGTGGTGGCCGACGTCAACGGCGAGCAGGCCGCGCGGGTCCAGCCCGCTGGACAGCAGCACCAGCCGGGCGGCGCCCCGGGCCACCACCCCGGACGGCCCGGCGAAGGGGCGCAGGTTCAGCAGCTCGCCGTGCACGACGGCGGCCAGCACCAGCGGCGAGACCTTCGTGCCGCCGGCGACGAGCCCGGCCAGCCCGTCCAGCCGGGCGGCGACGACCGGGTCGGCCACCGGACGGCCCAGCTCGGCCTCACCGACGACGTCGCGGGCGGCGAGCACGTGCAGCCTGGCCAGCGCCTGCCGGGGTGCCTTCGGCCAGAGCTCGGACAGCCCGGGCAGCGCCCCGGCGACCCGCAGCGCGCCCTGCACCACCGGCTCGGTCACCGTCCCGGCGCGGACCGCCTCGCGCTCGCGGGCGTACCCCTCCAGGGCGGCGCTGGCCACCGCGGACCGGAGGCTGACCTCGGCCGCGACCTGGCCGCCGTGCCGGCGCAGCGCGCGGTGCCCCAGGGCCTGGTCGAACCGCTCGCGGGCCCGCTCCACGGCGGGGGCGACGTCGGCGAGCGCGAGCAGCGGGGCGAGCGGGTCAGCGGTCACCCCGTCACGCTATCGACTGCCCGGCGCGCCCCGCCGACGAGCCGCCCGGAAGCGACAGGTGCCACCCCCGCGAGCGTCCGGCCGGCGAGCCTGCCCGGACAAATGGCGCCGAGGCGGCGGCCCGCGTCGCCGTCCGGCGCGCGGTGGGGGCCGCTCGGCGCGTGTCGGCCGGACCGGCGGTCGCCCGTGCCGGCCGCCCCGACTAACCTCGTGCCCTAGAGAGACGCAGGTCACCCGAGCGACGAGGGAGTACGGCATGAGCGAGGCATTGGCCAATCTGCTGAACGAGACGCGCCAGTTCCCCCCGCCAGCCGAACTCGCCGCGAACGCCAACGTCACCGCCGACGCGTACGCGGACGCGGACGCCGACCGGTTGGCGTTCTGGGAGCGGCAGGCCGGGCGGCTGACCTGGGCGCGGCAGTGGGACCAGGTGCTCGACTGGTCGAAGCCGCCGTTCGCGAAGTGGTTCGTCGGCGGGCAGCTCAACGTGGCGTACAACTGCCTGGACCGGCACGTCGAGGCCGGGCTGGGCGACAAGGTCGCCATCCACTGGGAGGGCGAGCCGGGCGACACCCGGACCATCACGTACGCGGACCTGCACCGGCTGACCTGTCAGGCGGCGAACGCGCTCACCGAGCTGGGCGTCACCGCCGGCGACCGGGTGGCGATCTACCTGCCGATGGTGCCGGAGGCGGCGGTCGCGATGCTGGCCTGCGCCCGGATCGGCGCCACGCACAGCGTGGTCTTCGGCGGCTTCTCGGCCGACGCGCTGACCAACCGAATCCAGGACGCCAGCGCGAAGGTGGTGATCACCGCCGACGGCGGCTACCGCCGGGGCAAGCCGTCGGCGCTGAAGCCGACGGTGGACGAGGCGGTGGCGAACTGCCCGTCGGTCGAGCACGTGCTGGTGGTGCGCCGCACCGGCGAGGAGGTGGCCTGGTCGGGCAGGGACCGCTGGTGGCACGAGACGGTGGAGACCGCCCCGGCGGAGCACGCCGCGCAGCCGTTCGACGCCGAGCACCCGCTGTTCATCCTCTACACCAGCGGCACCACGGCCCGCCCGAAGGGCATCCTGCACACCACCGGCGGCTACCTGACCCAGACGTCGTACACGCAGCACGCGGTCTTCGACCTGAAGCCGGAGACCGACGTCTACTGGTGCACCGCCGACATCGGCTGGGTGACGGGGCACTCCTACATCGTCTACGGCCCGCTCTCCAACGGCGCCACCCAGGTCATGTACGAGGGCACCCCGGACACCCCGCACAAGGGCCGGTTCTGGGAGATCGTCGACAAGTACAAGGTCAGCATCCTCTACACCGCCCCGACGCTCATCCGCACGATGATGAAGTGGGGCGAGGACATCCCGGCCGGTTACGACCTGTCCTCGCTGCGCCTGCTGGGCAGCGTGGGTGAGCCGATCAACCCCGAGGCGTGGATGTGGTACCGGCAGCACGTCGGCGGGGGTGAGCTGCCAATCGTGGACACCTGGTGGCAGACCGAGACCGGGGCGATCATGATCTCGCCGCTGCCGGGCGTGACGGCGACCAAGCCCGGCTCCGCGATGACGCCGCTGCCCGGGATCGTCGCCGACGTGGTCGACGACCAGGGCCAGTCGGTGCCGAACGGCGGCGGTGGCTACCTGGTGCTGCGCGAGCCGTGGCCGTCGATGCTGCGCACCATCTGGGGCGACGACGACCGGTTCATCGAGACGTACTGGTCGCGCTTCGAGGGCATGTACTTCGCCGGGGACGGGGCGAAGAAGGACGACGACGGGCACATCTGGCTGCTGGGCCGCGTCGACGACGTGATGCTGGTGTCCGGGCACAACATCTCCACCACGGAGGTGGAGTCGGCGCTGGTCTCCCACCCGTCGGTGGCCGAGGCGGCGGTGGTCGGCGCGACCGACCCGACCACCGGGCAGGCCATCGTCGCGTTCGCCATCCCGCGCGGCACCACGGACACGGCGGGCGAGGCCGGCGAGAAGCTCATCGCCGAGCTGCGCAACCACGTGGCGAAGACGCTCGGCCCGATCGCCAAGCCCCGGCAGATCATGCTGGTGCCGGAGCTGCCGAAGACCCGCTCCGGCAAGATCATGCGCCGGCTGCTGCGCGACGTGGCGGAGAACCGTTCGCTCGGCGACGTCACCACGCTCCAGGACTCGTCCGTGATGGACCTGATCTCGTCCGGCATGGGCGGCGGCAAGTCCGACGAGGACTGACGCAGGCGTACGCCCCGATGGGTGGCGGTCCCTCGCGGACCGTCACCCATCGTCGTTTCTTACGGGTGTGCGACCGGCCGGATGCGCGCTGTCACATCGGTCGGTCGGGTGAGCCGAGTGAAGCTGAACGGTCACAGGGAGAGGTCGACCCCTGTCGTTCCCCTGTTTTCTGTTCTAGGTTCACGCTCGTCGGGTCGGTTCGATGGATGTCGCATCGATGGAGACCGACCGGCTCCCTCCTCCCCATGCCCGAGAAACGGAGCGGCATGAACAGAAATCCGCAATCCGGGTCGCGTCGACGCCTGCTCGTCGCGCTGCCCGCCATCGCCCTCGCCGCCTCGTCACTGACCGTGACCGGTGGCGCGGCGGCGGCGGAGCCCGGCCCCGCCCGAGCCACGATCGGGGCGGACGAGCACTACATCAACTACGCCGAGCCCGCCGTCCAGCCGGACAGCAGCGGCCGCGAGGTCAAGGGCAAGGGCGGCGTCTACGCCCCGGCGGTCGAAGAGGCGCGCGCCTACGACCGCAAGTACGCCCGCGGCAACCCGGTCGCCGCCGGGCAGCTCGCGAGGCACGAGGCCAAGTCGATCATGACGGGCAAGAGCCCGCGCCAGATCAAGAAGGCCCCGAGCACCCAGACCGCCAAGCTGCTGACCCTGCTGGTGGAGTTCAACGACCAGGCCAACGACGACTTCACCGGCGTCATGGTCCCCAGGACGGTCTTCGAGGACCGGACCTGCGTCCCCGGCACCGTGCAGAACGGGCCGAAGCACAACAAGATCCCGAACCCGGCGAACCTGCCCCACGAGGACAACAACTCGATGTGGGTGCCGGACTTCTCGCCCACCCACTACGACAAGATGCTCTATTCCAAGAAGGGCATCACCGAGCGGGTCCGCAAGGACCTGAAGGGCCCCGACGGCAGGCAGGGCATCGACCTGACCGGCCGCACGATGCACAACATGTACCTGGAGATGTCCAAGGGCGCGTACACGGTCGACGGGCAGGCCAGCCCGTGGATCACCGTGCCGCACTCCGAGGGCTGGTACGCGGCCTCGCGCTGCTTCCAGGACGAGAACGGCAACTGGGTCCCCGGCCGCCAGCAGTCGATGAACGGCCACCCGGACAACCCGCAGGGCGCGGGCCGGCTCGCCACCGACGCGATCGGCGCCCTCGCGCAGGCGGACCCGAACTTCCCGTGGGCCGACTACGACATCGAGGACCAGGGCGACCGCGACGGTGACGGCAACCTCTTCGAGCCGGACGGCGTGATCGACCACCTGGTGCTGGTGCACGCCGGGCAGGGCAAGTCCCGCGGCGGCGGTGCCGAGGGTACGTACGCCGTCTGGGCGCACTCGTCGACGGTGACCGGCGGCTACACCATCCCCGGCACCAACCTCCAGGTCTCGAACTACATCGTGCAGCCGGAGGACGCCGGCGTCGGCGTCTTCGCCCACGAGTTCGGCCACGACCTGGGCCTGCCGGACCTCTACGACACCTCCGGCAACGCCGACTCCGACGTCGACTTCTGGGACCTGATGGCCTCGGGCTCGCACTCGGGCGAGATCTTCCAGGCGCTGCCGACGCACATGGGCCTGTGGGACAAGTGGGTGCTCGGCTGGGCCGACCCGCTGACTCTCGCGCCCGGCTCGAACCCGCGTGCCGTCCAGCTCGGCCAGACCTCGCGGACCCCGCGCGGCACCGAGGACGGCATCAAGGTCGACCTGCCGGACAAGGTGATCACGCTGGCGACGCCGCACAGCGGCGCGAACATGTGGTACTCGGGCGCCGACCAGGACTGGGCGGACGTCAAGATCAGCCGCCAGGTGGCCGTGCCGGCGGCGGCCGACGCGAAGTTCTGGATGTGGAACAACTTCGTCATCGAGGCCGACTGGGACTTCGGTTTCGTCGAGCTCTCCACCGACGGCGGCGCCACCTGGACCGAGCAGAAGGTCTACGACGCGGCCGGCAACCTCGTCACCACGAACGACGGCTACGCCGACCCGAACGGTCGGATGGTGGACTTCGGCAACAAGAAGTACGG
The DNA here is from genome assembly GCF_040649055.1 of Micromonospora sp. NPDC049060. Lineage (NCBI taxonomy): Bacteria > Bacillati > Actinomycetota > Actinomycetes > Micromonosporales > Micromonosporaceae > Micromonospora > Micromonospora sp. NPDC049060. The sequence continues at coordinate 63,614 of NZ_JBEZEV010000004.1, read as the reverse complement.
CCTGACCGGTGACACGCACGGCTGGCGGCACGACTACGTCGACCTGTCGGCGTACGCCGGGCAGACCGTGCAGGTCCGGCTCCGCTACGCCACGGACGAGGCGTTCGCGGAGCGCGGCTGGTTCGCCGACGACTTCTCGGTGACCGGCGGCGGCGCCACCACGTGGAGCGACGACGTCGAGGGCGGGGCCAACGGCTGGACGGCGACGGGCGGCAGCTTCGTCGACACCACCGGCCAGGGCTGGCACATCGACACCGGCACCTCGACCCAGGCGCACTACTACCTGGCCGAGTGGCGCAACTTCGCCGGCTTCGACAAGGGCCTCAAGTACACCTACGACACGATCTACTCGCGCGACGCGTGGAAGGTCGACCGGGTCTCCTACAACGCCCCGGGCATGCTGGTCTGGTACCGGGACACGGAGCGGGGCGACGTCAACCACACCACGGCGCAGATGACCGCGCTGCCCAGCTACGGCGCCAAGGGCGGTCTGCTGATCGTCGACTCGCACTTCGACCCGTACCGCCGCACGGGCGAGGCGGCCGTGAAGGACCCGTCGGTGCTGGACAACCTGCCCAGCCGCCCGCAGTCCGCGAACGCGGCCTTCTCGCTGAAGCCCACGTACCCGTTCAAGGAGTGCCTGGAGGCGGCGGACGAGCCGTACAGCGAGTACTGCACGAGCTTCGGTCCGCAGGCGCCGGTGAAGGGCTTCACCGACGCGAAGACCTGGTACCCGGGCATCGAGATGCGTGACGGCTCGCCGTACGCGCGGGACAACGACGCCTCCGTGGTCATCCCGTCGAAGGGCAACGCGCCGTACACGACCCGGGTCACCAACCCGGACGGTACGCCGGCGACGTCCTACTACGGGGTCACCCTGGGTGGCGGCGCCATCGTGCTGGGCACCGGGAACCCCGGTGACCAGGGGGTGTCCTACGGCGTGACCATCACCATCAAGCGCACCGCCCGGGACAACTCGTACGCCACGGTGTACGTCACCCCCGCGAGGAACTGACCGAGGGTAGGCCGAGCGGAAGAACGGGCGGGGCCCGTCCGGAGAGCACCCGTGCTCCCCGGGCGGGCCCCGCCGCCTGTACACGTCGCCGACGGTCGTAAAGGCCCGACGGACCACCCGTGGGACGGCCGACGGGCCCGCCGCCGCCCCGCATTTCCGTTACGCGATCACGCTTATCGAAAACCGTCTCTTTGTCCCCAGGTGGGGCCGTTCGCCCTGCTCACCGTGTTGGTGAACGGCCGGGATGTGACGGTGAAAAGCATTCCCAACAAAACTTTGCAACAAATCGACGCACACATCTTCCCACCGGTCACACGAGTGTCTATGTTCACCATTGGTCCCACTAGTGGGATCGGTAGCACCGGCCCGTACCCCCGTTGGGCCGGTTCCCTCAAACCGGAGGTACCACGTGCGCAAAGTCGCAGTGGGTCTGCTCGGGCTTTCGCTGACGGCGACAGGACTGGCGTTCGGTTCGTCCGCCACCGCCGCGCCGCAGCCGAAGTTGCCGACGGCCGCTCCGTCGGTCGCCGAGCCAGCCCATGTCGACCACGACCTGCCGAACCCGCTGGAGGACAAGCGTCGCGCCCTGCGCCAGGAGGGTCTGAGCGACGTCCTCTCCGGCCGGATCAAGCCGCAGAAGGTCAACGGCAGCACGGTCGTCAAGGTCGGCAAGACCCAGGCCGAGGGGGCCAACGCCCGCTCGACCCGGGCCAACGCCGCCACCCAGACGGAGGACCAGTACGTCGAGCTCTCCCGGGAGAAGACGGACCGGATCTTCGTCATCCTCGCCGAGTTCGGCAACGAGCGGCACCCGAGCTACCCGGACCAGGACACCGACCCGGACACCGCGGGTCCGACCCGGTTCGACGGGCCGCTGCACAACGAGATCCCCCAGCCCAACCGGGCGGTGGACAACTCCACGGTGTGGCAGGCGGACTACAACGCCGACTACTACCGCAAGCTCTACTTCGGCACCAACCCCGGTGACGAGTCGGTGAAGCAGTACTTCGAGGCACAGTCCTCGGGCCGCTACAGCGTGGACGGCACCGTCACCGACTGGGTGAAGGTGAAGTACAACGAGGCCCGCTACGGCCGCTCCGGCGGCTACCCGTGCGCCTCCAACGTCTGCACCAACACCTGGGCGCTGGTCCGCGACGCCGCCAACCAGTGGGTCGCCGACCAGAAGGCCGCCGGCCGCACCGACGCCCAGATCACCGCCGACCTCAAGGCGATGGACCAGTGGGACCGGTACGACCACGACTCGGACGGCAACTTCAACGAGCCGGACGGCTACATCGACCACTTCCAGATCGTCCACTCGGGCGGCGACGAGGCGGACGGTGACCCGTACCAGGGCGAGGACGCCATCTGGAGCCACCGCTGGTACGCCTTCGCGTCCGACCAGGGCTCGACCGGCCCGGTCAACTTCCCGGCCGGCGGCACCCAGATCGGCAACACCGGCTTCTGGATCGGCGACTACACCATCCAGCCCGAGAACGGTGGCCGGAGCGTCTTCTACCACGAGTACGCGCACGACCTCGGTCTGCCGGACGACTACAACGTCACCAGTGGTGGGGACAACAACAACGAGCACTGGACCCTGATGGCCCAGAGCCGGCTCGGCGCCAAGAACGACGCCGGCATCGGTGACCGGGGCGGCGACCTCGGCGCCTGGAACAAGCTCCAGCTCGGCTGGCTCGACTACGAGGTGGTCGTCGCGGGGCAGAAGCGGACCATGACCCTCGGCCCGCAGGAGTACAACAGCGACGAGGCGCAGGGCGTCGTCGTGGTGCTCCCGCAGCGGGAGTACACGTTCGAGCACGGCGCCCCGTTCGAGGGCTCCAAGCAGTTCTTCTCGGGCAACCGGGACGACCTCAACAGCACGATGACCCGGACCCTGGACTTCACCGGGAAGTCGTCGGCGTCGCTGTCGATGAAGGGCCGCTACAACATCGAGGCCGACTACGACTACCTGTTCTTCGAGGCGTCGCTGGACGGCGGCCAGACCTGGGTGACCCTGCCCGGCACGGCCAACGGCCAGCCGCTCAAGGAGATCTCCGCCGGTCGCTACGCGCTCGACGGCAGCAGCAACGGCGAGTGGGTCGACGTCGTCATCCCCATGGACGTGGCGGCGGGCAAGGTCGCGCAGTTCCGGCTGCGCTACCAGACCGACGGCGGCGTCTCCGAGGGTGGCTTCTACGGTGACGCGATCACCGTGACGGCCGACGGCCAGACCGTCCTCTCCGACGGCGCCGAGACCGGTGCCGCGGGCTGGACGCTCGCCGGTGGCTTCGAGACCGCCGAGGAGAGCTACACCAAGGCCTACGACAACTACTACATCGCAGGCACCCGGCAGTACATCTCGTACGACAAGTACCTGAAGACCGGCCCGTACTTCTTCGGCTACCAGAACACCCGCCCGGACTACGTGGACCACTACGCGTACCAGGAGGGTCTGCTGATCTCCTACTGGAACACCCGCTGGGCGGACAACGACACGTTCGCGCACCCGGGTGAGGGTCGCAACCTGATCATCGACGCGCACCCGCGGCCGATCTACAACCTGACCGGCCAGCCCTGGCGGTCCCGCGTCCAGGTCTACGACGCGCCGTTCAGCCTGAAGAAGGCCGACTCGTTCACGCTGCACCTCAACAGCCAGCCGCAGTACATCCGTGGCCAGGCCGCGCAGCCGCTGTTCGACGACACCAAGCAGTACTGGTTCCCGGAGCTGCCGAACCACGGCGTCAAGCTCCCGGCCACCGGCACCAAGATCAAGGTCCTGGAGAAGGACGGCCTCAACACCAAGATCCGCATCTCCTGATCGCTGATCCCGTACCACCAGCACCACGCGATGCCCGGGCAGGTCACCTGCCCGGGCATCGCCCTTTCCGCTTGCGGACGCCGGGCGGGGCGGGCCGGCGAGCGGTCCCGGCCACCCCGTGGGTCGGCGCCGGAACGGACCGGCGGCGGGGTCCTAGGCTGTCCCCATGACCGAGCAGCGCGGCGGGCCCGTCGACGAGTCCTGCGTCCTCACCGAGGGGCCGTGGACGCACCGGTTCGTCGGCGCCAACGGCAGTCGCTTCCACGTCGTGGAGGCCGGCACCGGCCCGATGGTGCTCTTCCTGCACGGTTTCCCCGAGCACTGGTGGGCCTGGCACGAGATGCTGCCGGCCGTCGCCGACGCCGGCTTCCGGGCCGTCGCGGTCGACCTGCGCGGCTACGGCGCCAGCGACAAGCCGCCCCGGGGGTACGACGGCTACACCCTCGCGGCCGACGTCGCCGGTCTGATCCGGGCCCTCGGCGAGCGCTCCGCCACCGTGGTCGGCACCGGCGTCGGCGGCATGATCGCGTGGACGGTGGCCTCGTTCCACCCGTCGCTAGTCCGCCGGCTGGTGGTGCTCGGCGCCCCCCACCCGCTGCGGTTGCGGGCCGCGATCTTCGCCGATCCGCGCGGGCAGTTCGCCGCCGCCACGCCCACCCTGAAGTTCCAGCTGCCCCGCTACGAGCACGTGCTGACCCGCGACGACGCGGCGGCCGTCGAGGAGATGCTGCGCCGCTGGGGCGGGCCACGCTGGGTCGACGGGCCGGGCTTCGAGGCGTACGCCCAGCGGTGCCGGGAGGCCATGCGCATCCCGCAGGCGGCGTTCTGCGCCCTGGAGGGCTACCGCTGGGCGTTCCGCTCGGTGCTCCGCCTGCACGGCTACCGCTTCGTCCGGCTGATGCAGAAGCCGCTGATCACGCCGACCCTCCAGCTGCACGGCGCGCTCGACGAGGCCTCCCTGCCGCGTACCGCCCAGGGCTCCGGCCGGTACGTGGTAGCGCCCTACGAGTGGCGGCTCCTGGACGACATCGGGCACTTCCCGCACGTGGAGGCCGGCGACCTGGTGCTGGGCGAGGTCCTGCGCTGGGCGAAGTCCTGAGTCAGACCCGCTGCTCGCGCAGGTCGGCGACCTCCGCGGCGGGCGCCCAGCCCTGGTAGACGCCGAAGTCGAAGACCTCCAGCCCCATCGCCCGGGCCACCGGCCAGCGTCCGCCCGTGTACTCCACCCGCAGCCAGCCGTCGTGCTCGCCGAGGACGATGAACGGCTGTCCCTGCCAGGTGCAGGTGGTCCGCACGTACGCCAGGTCGTCGAGCTCGGTGGCCGGCAGCACCCGGACGTAGCGGCCGGGGCGGATCTCCTCGAAGCCCTCGCCCGGCTCCGGCTGGTAGAGCCGGACGTCGTCGCCGTCCGGGCTCGCCAGGTATTCCCGGCCCTTCCAGCGGGCCACGTAGCCGTCGCGCATCACTGCTCACCGACCTGTCGCCACCGCAGCGCGTCCGTGTCGAGGATGGCGACCACCCGTTCGGTGCCGTCCGCGCCGATCCGCCACAGCTGCGCGCCGTGCGGCAGCCGGGCGCTGTCCACCTTGAATTCGGCCACCACGTCGCTGCTCTCGCCCGGCGCGAACCCGTTGCCCCGGAACGGCGGGCGCTCGATGACCCAGCCCTCCATGGCCCGCATGGCGGCCTCGTTCTGCCCGCCGTACGGGATCCGGTAGAGGCTCGGCCGGTGCGCGGGCCAGCGCAGCACGTAGATCTCGCCGGCGTCCCGGGCGAAGGGGGAATCCGGGTAGCCCAGGCCGAGCGCGTCGTGCAGCTGCGCCGGGGTGTTCAGGTGGGCCAGCTCGCCGGCCCGGTGCACGAAGCCGGAGACCCGGTCGTAGCCCCGCTCCAGGTAGTACGCGAGCTGGCTGGGGGCGACCGCCTTCTGCATCACGATCGGGCGCGCCGGGTCGGGCGCGGGCGGGGCGTAGCGGGGGCGGCTCACCGGTTCCTCGGCGGCGGGCGGCTCGGTCTCGATGTCGTCACCGAGTCCCACCTCCGCCGCCCAGTTGGCCAGCCCGACGATCTGCTCACCGGGCAGCTTCGCCCCGACGGGGGTGCCCGGGTTGACCGCGAACGACCAGGCCTCGTCCGGCCAGCGGCGGATCAACTGGACGAACTTCACCTCGATGGTCTCGACGGTCGCGTCGGTGTGGTCGGCCAGCCGCTCCGGCGAGGTGTGCACCACCACGAACGTCTCGCCGTCGAGTTCCTCCGTACGCCAGACGAAGCCGGGCTCGCCGGGCCGGCTGCCCGGCGCGGAGTCTGCCGCCACCGGCAGCAGCACGCGGGCCAGCAGCAGGGTGGACAGGAAGGTGTCGGTGCTGCCGGCGCCTGCGGCGTCGAGCAGGTTCTCCTCGACCTCGTTGGCCGGCTCGAAGTCGACCGGCACGGGACCGGCACCCGACGACACGTCCGCGCTCCCGGTCAGGGGCGCGGTGACCGGCTCGTCGGCGACCGGCGGACCGGGATCCTCCGCCGGCCCGGCGTCGGGAACGCCGGCGTCGGTCGCCGCCCCCTGTCGGGCGGCGCCGTCCGCCGCCGGTGCGGGCGCGGCGACGCTGGTCGGCACCGTCGGGTCCCCGGACCACGCGTCGACGGGCGGCCCGGATCCGAGGGACACGGTCGCGTCTCCGGGCCTCGCCGCGTCGGCAGGCGGCCCGGGATCGAGGGAAACGGTCGGATCCAGGGACACGGTCGCGTCGCCCGACGACACGACCGGCTGCGTCCGGTCCAGGGACACCGTCGGGTCCAGAGAAACGGTCGCGTCGCCCGACGACACCACCGGCTGCGTCCGGTCGAGAGACACGGTCGGGTCCAGAGAAACGGTGGCGTCGCCCGACCCCGACGACACCACCGGCTGCGTCCGGTCCAGGGACACCGTCGGATCCAGAGAAACGGTCGCGTCGCCCGACGACACGACCGGCTGCGTCCGATCCAGGGACACCGTCGGATCCAGGGACACCGTCGCATCGCCCGACGACACGACCGGCTGCGTCCGATCCAGGGACACCGTCGGATCCAGGGACGCGGTGGCGTCGCCGGACCACGACGGGGCGGCGGACCGCACGGTGTCGGCCGGCGACGACGGGTGGGCGGGCGCGGGCGGTGCGGGGTCGGCGGTGGCGGCGGTCACCGGTTCCCGGCGGCGCCGGACCGGCTCGAACAGCGAGACGGTCTCCTCGGCGGGCGGGGCCGGCTCGGGGGCAGGCGGCCCGGTGAGGTCCCGCGACTCGATGACGGTGCCCTCGATGACGATGGGCGTGAACCCGCGTCGGGAGGCGGGTGGTCCGGAGACCGGTTCCGCGTCCGCCACCGGCTCCGGCCCGACCGGTTCGGGGGTGGCCTGCCGGCGCGGCAGCGCCTGGGTGAGGTCCTCGGCCGGCTGCGGTCGGTCTGCGCCGTACGCCGGTGGTGGCGGCCCGGGATCCGGGGCGGGGCCCCGGAGGTCCCGGGTGGCGTCCTCGCCGGGTCCGCGCGGCGGCAGCACCTGCGTGGCCTCGCCGCCGGGCATCGCGAAGGCCCGGGTGGGCTCCCCGCCGGGCGTCGTGAAGGCGTGGGTCGGTTCCGCGGTCGGCGCCGTGAACGCGTGGGTCGGCTCGCCGGCGGGCGTCGTGAAGGCGTGGGTCGGCTCCGCGGTCGGCGCCGTGAAGGCGCGGGTCGGCTCACCGGCAGGCGTCGTGAAGGCGTGGGTCGGCTCCGCGGTCGGCGCCGTGAACGCGTGGGTCGGCTCACCGGCAGGCGTCGTGAAGGCGTGGGTCGGCTCCGCGGTCGGCGCCGTGAAGGCGCGGGTCGGCTCGCCGGCAGGCGTCGTGAAGGCGTGGGTCGGCTCCGCGGTCGGCGCCGTGAACGCGTGGGTCGGCTCGCCGGCGGGCGTCGTGAAGGCGTGGGTCGGCTCCGCTCCGGTCGGGGCGCTCGGGATCGGGTGGGTCGCCTCCCCCGGTACCGGCTCCCCGAGCGGCCGGCGGCGGGGGAACGGCTGGCTGCCGGGTGCGAGGCGGGACGGCGGAACCGCTCGCTCGCCCGAGCGCAGCGCCTCCTGCCGGTGGGCGGCCGCGCGACCGGAGGCCGGCTCGAAGAACGACCGGTTCGGCCGCTCCGGGGCCTCCCCGGCCGGGCGACCGTTTGTCGACGGCGAGGGGTGGGCGTCGGGCGTCGGCAGGCCCCTCGGGCGCTCGGTGAGCGGCGCGGGGCGCGGCGGCGGGAGCCGGTCGGGGGCCGCCACGGCGTCGAACCGGGCGGGCCCGCCGGCCGTCGGGTCGCCACGCCGCGCATCCAGGTGGTCCGCCGGGGGCGTGGGCGGGACAAGCGGGTGGGCCGGGCCGGGTCGGGCGGGTGCGGGGATCCGGCCGGTGGCCGACGCGGCCGTGGGCTCGGGCCGGAGCGTGCCGTCGGGCCGGGCCACACCGGTGGTCGGCCCGGTCGCCGGCCCGCCCGACGTGTCCTGACCGGCGGCCTGGGCCCGCGCCCGGGCAGCCGTCTCCACGCGTTCCAGCCGGGCCCGCGCACCCATGGTGCGGCCGGGCAGCCGGACGTCGCCCCGGGAGAGCTGGGCGACGAACCAGGCCGGCAGGTAGCCCTCGATGGGCAGCCCCGGATTGACCGCCAGCCACCACTCGTGGTTGGGCCAGCTGTCGGACAGATCGGCGTACGAGATGCGCCGGACGGCACCGCCGTGTTCGCCGAGACAGGCGCGCACCGCCGCTCCCGAGGTGAACGCCAGCACGTGGGTACGGCCACCTGTGCTCCAGGTGCCCCAGCCCACTGGCGCCGTCCCCGCGAGCGCCTCGGCGGAGACCGGCAGCAGCAGTTCGGTCCGGGCCAGGACGCGGAAGTAGAGCTGTTGGTCGTTGGCGCGTAGCGCGTCACGCATCGCCGCTTCGGCGTCGGTGGCCGGCTCCCACTCGGTCACGGCCACCCCTCCTCCCGCGAACAGGCCATAGGTATCGCGTACAACCTACAAGGTAGAAGCAAGATCACAATCGCTGGCCGGCGGCGGTGCGCCCTGGGCCGCCACAGGCGCTAACATCCCGTTCCGGAGTCGACACGATACGGAGGCGGTCGATGTCCCGGTCCACCTCACGCCCGCTCCTCGCCGCCCTCACGACGGCGGTGCTGACCGCCGTTCCGGCCGCCCCCACGATCGCCGGCCGCCCGGCCGGGTCCGCCCCCGGCCCGGTGCCGGCCGGCTGGTCCGCATCCGCGCCGGCCGCCGCGCGTGCGGCCCCCGGCTGCGCCTCGCCCCTCGCCCCGGTTCGGCCGGTGTCCGCGCGCCCCTGGCCCCAGCAGCGGTACGCCCCGGAGCGGCTGGCACCGCTCGCCACCGGCGCCGGGGTGACGGTGGCGGTGATCGACTCGGGGGTGGACCGGCGGCACCCGCAGTTGGCCGGCCGGGTGCTCGACGGCACCGACCTGCTCGACCCGGGCGGCGACGGCAGCCGGGACTGCGCCGGCCACGGCACCGGCGTGGCGAGCATCATCGCCGCCGTCCCCCGCGACGGGACGGCGTTCCGTGGGCTGGCCCCGGGCGCCCGGATCCTGCCGGTACGGGTCAGCGAGCAGCAGGTGGTCGAGGGGCGGGAGTCGGGGCGCACGGTCAGCGCCGGGGACTTCGCCCGCGCCGTCCGCTGGGCGGTCGACCACGACGCCGACGTGCTCAATCTCTCCGTCGTCCTGTACGCGGACGACCCGGCGGTGCGGGCCGCGATCGGCTACGCGGTCGACCGGGACGTGGTCGTGGTGGCCGCCGCCGGGAACCTGCACGACGCCGGTGACCCCCGGCCCTACCCGGCCGCGTACGACGGGGTGCTCGGGGTGGGCGCGATCGGGGCGGACGGGGCACGGGCACCGTTCTCCCAGACCGGCTCGTACGTCGACCTGGTCGCCCCGGGCAGCGACGTGCTGATGGCCGCCCCGGGTGAGGGCCACCACCGGGCCGAGGGCACCAGCTACGCGGCGCCCTTCGTGACGGCCACCGCCGCGCTGCTGCGCCAGTACCGGCCGGAGCTGAGCGCGGCGCAGGTGGCGCAGCGGATCGTGGCGACCGCCGATCCCGCCCCGGGCGACGGTCGGGGCGGCGGCGGGTACGGCGTGGGGGTGCTGAACCCGTACCGGGCGGTCACCGAGACCGGGGGAACGTCGGAGCGGGCGCGCCAGGTCAGCGCGCTCGCGGACGACCGGGCCGAACCGGCGGTGCTGGCGCAGCGGGCCCGCCGGGCGACGGCCCGGGACCGGGCGCTGCTGGTGGCGGGGGCCAGCGGGGCGGTGGTGGCCCTGGCGGCGCTGCTGGCGCTCGTCGTGCCGCGCGGGGCCCGCCGCCGCTGGCGGCCGGCCGACCCCGCCTGACCCGGCCGGCGGTCTGCACCCGTCGCCCCGCCTGACCCGGCCGGTGGTCTACGGCCGTCGCGTCCGGGGTCGTCCACCGTCGGCGGTCGCGCTGCCCGGGACGGCCGATGGTGGCGCCGACCGGCTCGCGATCGACGCCACCACCGGGCGGGGCCTACTGGAACAGGCCGACGTTCTTCTTCTCCGTGTCGAGGTAGTCGGCAGCGGAGTCGTCCACCGCGAGCTTGATGTCGCGCAGCATGACCTGGAGGTCCTGCGAGGCCGACCGCCAGCGGCGCTGCCGCTGCTCGTAGGCCTGGAGGGCCTCGCCGGACCAGCTCGCCACGAGCGGGGCGGCGTCCCGTTCGAGCTGCCCGAGCTGCGAGTCGAGCGCGTTCAGCGCCTTCTGGATGTCCACGCTCGCCTGTTGCAGGGCGGCGAAGTTGACGACGAGTACACCGTCCATCGGATGTCTCCTCCCCCGAGACCGGGTCAGAGCGGCAGCTGGATGCCGCCGCGGTTGGTGGTGGACACCCGGCTGGCGGCCTCGGCGTCCGAGACGTCGTAGTGCCGGCCGGCCGTGCGGACGGCGCCGGCGGTCTCCCGCAGCGCCCGCTGAAGCGCCGCCTGGTCCTGTGCCCACTGCTGCTTGACCTGCTCGAACGAGCGCCCGCCGGCACCGCGCCAGGCCTGCTGCAACACCTCCAACTCGGCCATCAGGCTGCTCAGCATGGACTGCAGGGACTGGTCGACCTGCTCGAACTTCGCGGCGGTCTGCTGCATCACCGCTGCTTCTGCCTGGGTCTGGGACACCCGGGACGTCACCTCGTCTCCTCGGTCGTGGCTGGCCGTGGGCGCACCCGCCCACCGGGCGCGCCGCTCGCGCCGCCCGGACGTCGAGCGTGGCGGGCGCGGGGTCAGCGAAACTCGTCGCTGACGGTAGCGGTACCGTCGCGGTTCTGCTACCCCGTGGCCATCCCCTGTGGACGACCGCGGCCCCCATCCCGCCGGATGCTCCCCTTACGATGGGCGGCGTCGATGTCGCGGCGAGTGACCGGTCGAGGAGGCGCGGTGACGGTGACCACCGGCCCGGGCCCGCACCGGCCGGCCCCGGGCCACGATCCCCGCCCGACCGCCGCGCCCCGCGTGCCGGCGCCGCCCGGGTCGGCCGTTCCGGCCGGTCCGGCTGGCCCGGCTGGCCCGATCGGCCTGGCTGGTCCGGCTAACCCGATCGGCCCGGCCGGCCCGACCGGCACCGTGGCCGGCGCGCCGGCAACCCCGGCCGCCCTGTCGCCGTCGCGGAACCCGGCCGGCCGGCGGAGGGGCGCCGGTGTCCGGGCCGGTCAGGTCGTCGCCACGCAGGTGGCGGTGGCCGCCGTGGTCGCGGCCGCCGGCCGGGGCGCGCTGATGACGTTGGCCGCCGTGGGGGTGGCCGCGCTGCTGCTGCCCCTGGCCTGGGTGCGGCTGCGGGGGCGGTGGCTCTTCGAGTGGCTGACCACGGGCCTGGGCTACGCCACCCGCCGCCGCGCCCTGCCGCCGGCCGCCGGCCCCGCGGCCCTGCTGGACCTCGTCGACCCGGGCGCGGTCGTGCGTCCCGCCGAGCTGGCCGGCACGCCGGCCGCCGTGCTGGACGACGCCGCCGGCATGGTGGCCGTGCTGGAGGTCGGCGATCCGGCCGACCTGCTCGGCGACGCTCCCCGCGCGCTGCCCGTCCCGGCGTCCCTGCTGCCGGCCGCCGCACCGGACGGCCCCCCGGTGCGGCTCCAGCTCCTCCTGACGGGCTCTCCGGCGCCGACCGTCGGCGCGGGTGGCGGCGCCGTCGCCACCTCGTACCGCCAGCTCACCGACGGGCGGCTCGCCGGCCGGGAACGGGCCGTGCTCGCCGTGCGGGTGCTGCGTGCCGAGGGCTGGACGGGAGAGGAGCTGCGGCGGGCGCTCGCCGGAACGGTGCGCCGCATCGCGCGCCGGGTCGGGCCCGTCACCGCCCGCCCGCTGGGCGAGCACGCGACGCTGCGGGTGCTGGCGGAGCTGGCCCACCACGACGACCATCCCGCGCAGGAGTCCTGGCAGGCGGTCCGGGCGGGCGACCTACTCCAGACCACGTTCCGGCTGCGCCGCTGGCCCGACCCGCGTACCGACGCCGGCCGGCGGCTGGTGACCCGGCTGCTCGCGCTGCCCGCGACGGCGACGACCGTCTCGCTCGGCGTCGGCCCGTGGGCCGGCGCCGACCCCGCGGCGGCACCGACCGAGCTGGCCGTACGGGTGGCTGCCGCCACCCCGGCGGAGCTCTCGATCGCGGCGCAGGCGCTGCGCCGGCTGGTGGCCGAGGTGGGCGGCGAGGTGCACCGGCTCGACGGCGCGCAGCTCGCCGGGTTGGCCGGCACGCTGCCGCTCGCGGCGGCGGGCGCGGTGGGACCGGGGCCGGGTCCGGCGCCCGACGGCCTGGAGCTGACCCTCGGCGAGGCGGGGCTGATGGTCGGCACGAACCGGCACGGCGGCGCGGTGACCGTCCGGCTGTTCCGGCCGGAGAGCACCCGGGTGATGCTTGTCGGCGGGATAGGCGCGGCGCAGCTGGTGGCGGTGCGGGCCATGGCGCTCGGGGCCCGGGTGGTGGTGCAGACCGCCCGCCCGCGCGGGTGGGAGCCGTTCGTCCGGGGCGTCGGCACCCCCGGCGCGATGATCCCGGTGGTGCCGCCGGGCCGCCCGGTGGGCGAGCCGGGGTCGCCGCTGCGCCCGCTGCTGGTGGTGGTCGACGCCGGTTCCACGCCCGCCGAGCCGGAGCCGGCGTCCCCGTGGCGGACGACGCTGCTGGTGCGCGACGAGTTGACCCCCGCCGACGCCGACGCGCTGGGCCGCGCCGACCTGGCCGTGCTGCAACCGCTCGACCCGGCCGAGGCCGCCGTGGCGGGCGCCGCGCTGGGCCTCGGCGGGTCGGCGGAGTGGTTGACCCGGATCCGGGACGACATGGTCGCGGTGGTCAACCGGCGGGCGCTGCGCTGGGCGCTGCTCTCCCCCACCCCGATCGAGTCGCAGCTGATCGGCCGTCCGTCCCGCCGCTGAGCGGGGCGACGGTCGCGGCTTCCGCAGCTTGTCCGTCCGTGGCACGATCCGGCCATGGGTTTCCTCAAAGGGCTGCTGATCCGGCTGGGCAGCACGGCGCTGGCCTTCTGGCTGGCCACGCTGCTCATCCCGGGCATCACGCTGGAGTCGGCGTCCGCCGGCGAGGCGGTCGTCACGCTGGTCCTCGTCGCGGTGATCTTCGGCGTGGTCAACGCGGTGCTCCAGCCGATCATCAAGACCGTCGGCTGCGGCTTCTACCTGCTGACCCTCGGGTTGATCGCGCTGGTGGTCAACGGGCTGCTGTTCCTGCTCACGAGCTGGATCGCCGACCAGGTCGGGCTGCCCTTCCACGTCGACGGCTTCTGGCCGGAGGCGGTGCTCGGCGCGCTGTTCGTCGGCATCGTCACCTGGATCCTCGGGGCCGTCCTGGACCGGGACTGACCCGCCTCGACCAGGGAGAGGCGGGCGGGCGGGCCGACCAGAGGGCGGGAATTGGCCGCTGATCGGGCCGGGTGGCCGGGTTAGCGTCGCGGGCATGTTCACCCTGACCCGCGACGACGGCTACCTGCTCAGCACCGACCCGGCCCGGATCGACCTGGGCCTGGTGCACCACTGGCTCAGCACCGACGCCTACTGGGCGCTCGGGCGGGACCGGGAGACGGTGGCGCGGGCGTTCGCCGGGTCGGTGCCGTTCGGCGTCTACCGCCCGGGTGACGGCCGCCAGGTCGCGGTCGCCCGGGTGGTCACCGACCACACCACCTTCGCCTGGCTCTGCGACGTCTACGTCGACCCCGGCGAGCGCGGCCGGGGACTGGGCACCTGGCTGGCCGGGGCGGTCCGCGACCACCTCGCCGAGCTGGGCGTACGCCGGATCCTGCTGGCCACCGCCGACGCCCACGCGGTGTACGCCAAGGTCGGGTTCGCCCCGATGACCGATCCGCACCGCTGGATGCAGCTCGACCAGCGGAACCAGCCGGTGAGTCCGATCACCGGAAAGGAACCGGGCGGCCTCCCGGCCCTTACGGTGGAAACGTGACGCCACTCCGCCTCGGCTACCTCTACGGCTTCGTCGCGTACCTGCTCTGGGGGTTCTTCCCGCTCTACCTGCGGCTGATGCGCCCGGCGGGGCCGCTGGAGATCCTGGCCCACCGCATCGTCTGGTCGGTGGTGTTCGTCGCCCTGCTGCTGGCGGCGATGCGCAACGTCGGTTTCCTGCGGGCACTGCTGCGCCGGCCCCGGGCGCTGGCCGGCATCGGCGTCGCCGCCGCGCTGATCGCGGTGAACTGGGGCACCTACATCTACGGCGTGACCTCCGAGCGGGTGGTGGAGACCGCCCTCGGCTACTTCATCAACCCGCTGGTGGTGGTGCTGCTGGGCGTCACCGTGCTGCGCGAGCGGATGCGGCCCACGCAGTGGGTGGCGCTCGGCATCGGCGGGCTGGCCGTGGCGGTGCTGACCATCGACTACGGCCGGCTGCCGTACCTGGCGCTGGTGCTGGCGTTCAGCTTCGCCGGGTACGGCCTGGCCAAGAAGCAGCTCGGGTTGCCCGCCGCCGAGGGACTCTTCGTCGAGTCGGCGGTGCTGGCGCTGCCCGCGCTGGCGTACGTGGGTTGGCTCGCCGCCGCCGGCGAGGGCACGTTCGGGCAGGTGTCGGTCGGGCACACCCTGCTGCTGGTGTCGGCGGGGGCGGCGACCGCGATCCCGCTGCTGCTCTTCGCCGGGGCGGCGAACCGGCTGCCGCTTACCGGACTCGGCATGATCCAGTACCTCGCCCCGATCCTCCAGCTCGGCTGCGGGGTGCTGATCTTCCACGAGCCGATGCCGCCGGCCCGGATCGCCGGCTTCGCCCTGGTCTGGGCCGCGCTGATCGTCTTCACCGTCGACGCCGTCCGCAACTCCCGCCGCACCCGCGCCGCCACCCTCGCCGCCCGCCGGGCCGAGGCCGTCGCCGCGCCCCGCTGACCCGCGCGGGTCAGCGGACGTCGTAGACGAGGACGGGGGTGCCGTCGGCGCGCAGCAGCTCCAGCCGGACCAGCTCCGCGTCGGTGAACCGGGTCGCGCCGGTGATCCGCAGGTCGTCGCCGGGAGCGGCGAGCCAGGAACCGATCTGCTCCGTCGCGCCGTCCGGGCCGTGCGCCACCAGCCGGAAGGTGTACGCCTTGGCGTAGCCGGCCTTCGCGTCGTACCCGCAGCGCATCCGCACCTCGGTGCCCCAGTCGGTGCCGTTGAGGGCGATCTCGGCGTGCACCGGCACCGCGCCGGCGACCGGCTGCATGGCGACCATCCGCACCTCGACCGGGGTCGGGCCGGCCACCTCCCGGGGCAGCAGGGCGGCGGTGCCGACGCCGACGACCAGGGCCGCCACGGCGGCCGCTAGCGCCGTGAGGGCGTACCGGCGGCGGGTGGCCGACCGGTCGCGGCGGCGGCGCTCCCGCGCGGCGGCGAGCAGTTCGGGCACCCGGGGGTTCTCCGGTGGCGGCAGGAACTGCTCCAGCCCCGCCGGGTCGAGCCGGCCGAGCAGCCCGGGCAGGACGGCGATCTCGGCGACCGCCTCCCGGCAGGCGACGCAGCCGGCGAGGTGCCGCTCGTAGGCCACCCGGTCGGCGGGAGCCAGCGCACCCAGCACGTACGCGCCGTCGTCGTACGCGAACTCGCACCGGGTCATTCCGTCACCCCCATCTCGGCCAGGACCAACCGTAGTGAGCGCAGGGCGTAGTGGGTCCGGGACTTGACCGTGCCGGGCGGCACGCCCAGCCGGGAGGCCGCCTCCGCCACCGACCGCCCCTGGTAGAAGCACTCGACCAGCACCTCCCGGTGGGTGGGGCTGAGCCGGTTCAGCGCCTCGGCGACGGTCCACGCCTCCACCGCCCGTTCCGCCTCGTCCACGGCCTCGGGAGGCTCGGGCAGCTCGTCGGTGTAGACCTCCCCGATCCGGGCGGAGCGGCGCCGCCAGGCGTCGATGGCCAGGTTGCGGGCGGTGGTGAAGAGCCAGGACCGGATCGAGCCGCGCGTCGGGTCGAGCGCCTCCGGGTGCCGCCAGGCCCGCAGCAGCGTCTCCTGCACCAGGTCCTCGGCCCGCTGCCGGTCGCCGTTGACCAGCCGCAGGGCGTGCGCGTACAGCGCCTCCGCGTGCTCGTCGTGCAGCGCGCGGAGCAGTTGGGCGTCGTGGTCGCTGATGGCGGTCTCCTCGCTGTCGGCGCGAGTCCGGCGGTGGCGTTCGCACGGGAATACGTGCCGCCGCCCCGAACGGTTCAGCCGCAGGTCACCGTGGCACCCCCGGCCGAGGTGTTCACGCCCGGTTCACACCGTCGCCGACGGTCGCTCACCGCGCCCTCCTAGCGTCCGGCGGGTACGCACGCCAGCGGCTGGTCCGGCGTGCACCGACCCCCATCAGGAGGCTCCTTCCATGAGCGACCGTCCCCGGCTGCTCCCGTTGCTGGGCGCCACCCGCCACGGCAGCCGCGACGCCATGACCTGTCTCTACCGGTGCGGCAACGCGTGCGACCACCCGGTGCCCAACACGTCCGACAACGCGTACTTCGGGGACGTGGTGAACGCGGAGGTGTCCCGGCGCGGCGTGGTCCGGGCCGGCGCGGTCGGCGCGCTGGTCCTCGGCTTCGGCGGTGCGGTGGCCGGCGCCGCCCCCGCCGCGGCGGCCCCCGCCACCCCCGTCGTCCCCGGCGCCGCCGGCTTCGACCGCCCCGCCGGCGGCGTCGGCAGCGGCGCGCTGACCTTCAAGCCCGTCCCGCCGAACACCCTCGACAGCCTCGTCGTGCCCAACGGGTACGACCACGCGGTCGTCCTGCGCTGGGGCGACCCGGTGGTGCCGGGCGCCCCCGAGTTCGACGTACGCGCCCAGAGCGCCGCCGCCCAGGCCGGGCAGTTCGGCTACAACAACGACTTCGTCGGGGTGCTGCCGCTGGACGGGCGCCGGCGCGCGCTGCTCGTGGTCAACCACGAGTACACAAACGAGGACCTGATGTTCCCCGGCTTCACGAGCCAGGACGCGCTGAGCGTCGAGCAGCTGCGGATCGCGATGGCGGCGCACGGCATGTCGGTGGTGGAGCTGGAGCGGGTCGACGGCACCGGGCAGTGGCGGCCGGTCACCAAGGGCCGGCGGCCGTACAACCGGCGGGTCACGGCGCTGGCCACGAAGTTCGAGCTGACCGGGCCGGCCGCCGGCTCGGTCCACCTGCGGACGGCCGCCGACCCGAAGGGCCGTACGGTCGTCGGCACGCTGAACAACTGCGCCGGCGGGGTGACCCCCTGGGGCACGGTGCTCTCCGGTGAGGAGAACTTCAACCAGTACTTCGTCGGCGGCGACGCGGTGGCCGAGGAGATCAAGCCGAAGCTGGCCCGGTACGGCATCACCACCACGACCCGTTACCCGAGCGGCAGCCGCAGGTGGGAGCGCGCCGACGAGCGGTTCGACCTGGCGAAGCACCCGAACGAGGCCAACCGGCACGGCTGGATCGTCGAGATCGACCCGTACGACCCGGAGAGCCGCCCGCGCAAGCACACCGCGCTGGGCCGGTTCAAGCACGAGGGCGCGAACGTCATCGTCGCCAGGAGCGGGCACGTGGTCGCGTACATGGGCGACGACGAGCGGTTCGACTACCTGTACAAGTTCGTCTCCGACAAGAAGTTCATGAAGGGCAACTCCTGGGTGGCCCGCCGGCACAACCTGACCCTGCTGGAGTCGGGCACCCTCTACGTCGCCGAGCTGAAGCAGAGCAGCGCCGGCGAGATCGACGGTTCCGGCAAGCTCCCCTCCGACGGGGCGTTCGACGGCCGGGGCCGGTGGATCAAACTGGTCAGCGGCAACCGCTCGTACGTCGACGGGATGACGGCCGCCGACGTGCTCACCTTCACCCGGCTGGCCGGCGACAAGGTCGGCGCGACCAAGATGGACCGCCCGGAGGACGTCGAGCCGAGCCTGCTCACCGGCAAGGTGTACGTGGCGCTGACCAACAACACCGACCGGGGCAGGGCCGGCAAGCCGGCCGCCGACGAGGCGAACCCGCGCAACTCGAACAAGCACGGCCAGGTGCTGGAGCTGGTCGAGGACCGTGGCGACAACGCGGGCGAGACCTTCGCCTGGTCGCTGCCGATCGTCGCCGGTGACCCGGCGGACCCGTCGACCTTCTTCGCCGGGTACGACAAGACGAAGGTCTCCCCGATCTCCTGCCCGGACAACGTGGCGTTCGACGCCACCGGCAACCTCTGGATCTCCACGGACGGCAACGCGCTGGGCAGCAACGACGGTCTCTTCGCCACGGCCGTCGAGGGGCCGGAGCGGGGCCACCTGAAGCAGTTCCTCACCGTGCCGGTGGGCGGGGAGGCCTGCGGCCCGTTCATCACCGGGGACAACCGCTCGGTCTTCGTGGCGGTGCAGCACCCGGGCGAGCTAAGCGGTGCCTCGGTCGAGAAGCCGGCCTCGAACTGGCCGGACGGTGACTACGCCAAGCCGGGCGTGGTGGTCGCCTGGCGCCTGGACGGCGGGCCGATCGGCAGCTGACCACCCGTCGGGCGGTCCGCCGTCGGACCGCCACCGTGGCCCTCTCCCAGCCGGGGGGAGGGCCACGGTCGTCGCGGCCCGACCGGGGCGGGGGCGGGTCAGCTGTCGGCGGCCAGGCCGTCGGCGATCGTCCGGGCGACGGTGAGCAGCTTCGCCCGGACCGCGCGGGCGGAGGTCATCATCTCGCCGGCCGGCAGCGCGCAGGCCAGCACGACCCGGCGCTCCATGTCCTTGTCGGGGCTGACCAGCACCGCGGCGCAGGCCACGCCCTGCCGGAACTGCCCCAGCTCCAGCTGCATGCCCCGCCGTTCCCCGGCGGCAAGGTCGACCTCGAACGCCTCGGAGGTGGTCAGGGTGGCGGTGGTGAAGGGACGCATGCCGTAGTCGCGCAGGTAGCGGAAGCGCTGCTCGGCGGTCATCGTGGCGAGCAGCGCCTTGCCGAGGGCGGTCGCGTGCGCTCCCTCGTCGAACCCGGGCACCAGGTCCTCCAGGTACGGCGAGCGTGGGCCCTCGGCCACGGCCGTGACCGCCACCTGGCCGCCCACGAACCGGCCGAGGTAGTGGCTGTAGCCGGTGTCCATGGCGGCCCGGCGCAGGCTCTCCCCGACCGCTGGCGGCCCCCGGAACGCCGTCACCAGCTCGCGGTAGCGGTCGGCCACCTCCAGGCCCACGATGTACGTGCCGTCCTCACGACGGATCACGTAGCCCTCGTAGGCCAGGGTGCGGACCAGGTGGTACGTCGTCGCCACGGTCAGCTCACAGCGCCGGGCGATCTGTTTGACGGTGAGCCCCTTCGGGGCGCGACCGACCGACTCGAGCACGCGTAGCGCGCGGGACACGCTCCGGATGAGATCCGAAGGTTCCGCCAAGGGGTCGCGCACAACCACCTCCGCCGCCGGGGACTTACACCATATGAAAAACAGGCCGGGTTCGAAATGCCCGTTCGGGTGGAGGATGCCAGATCGTCATGAACGTCGCGTTGCTCAACAGGCACTTTCCGTGACGAAAGCCCCGCTCACGTAGGTTTGCCGGACCATGACCGACATCGCGCTCCAGCCTGACCCGGGCATCGCCCCGCCCCGGCCCACGCGGGCCGTGACCGGGGCCGTCGCCGTCACCATCGCCTGCGTCCTGCCGGTCTTCCTGCTCGGCGGGCTCGCCGTGCAGATGGGCGAGGACCTCGGCTTCTCGCCGGCCGGGCTGGGCCTGGCCGTGTCGGTCTACTTCGGCGTGGGCGCGCTGGCCTCGGTGCCCTCCGGCGTCCTCGCCGAGCGGCACGGGCCGACCGTGGTGGCCCGTGCCGGCATCCTGCTCTCCGCCGCCTGCCTGCTGGCCGTGGCGGGGCTGGCCCGGTCGTACCCGGTCCTGCTCGGGCTGCTCGCGCTCGCCGGCACCGCCAACGCCCTCGGTCAGCTCGCCAGCAACGCCACGCTCGCCCGGCACGTGCCGACCCGCAGGCAGGGGTTGTCGTTCGGGGTGAAGCAGGCCGCCATCCCCGTGGCCACCCTGCTGGCCGGGGCGGCGGTGCCGACCGTGGCGCTGACGGCCGGCTGGCGCTGGGCGTTCGTCGTGGCCGCCGGCGCGGCCCTGGCGGCGTTGCCGGCCGTACCCGCGCGGGAGCCGCGCCCCACCCGGACGGCCGCCCCGACCCGCGGCGGCCGCGCCACCGCGGCCCTGGTGGTGGTCGGGGCCGCCGGGACGTTCGCCGCTGCCGCCGCGAACGCGCTCGGCACCTTCGTCGTCGACTCCTCCGCCGACCGGGGGCTGTCACCCGGGCTGGCCGGGCTGACACTGACGCTGGGCAGCGCGGTCTGCGTGGCGGCCCGGGTCGTCGTCGGCTGGCTCGCGGACCGCCGCGCCACCGGGCACGTCGCCCTCATCGCCGGCATGCTCGTGGTCGGCGCGGCCGGGCTCGGCCTGCTCGCGACGGCCGGGTCGGTGCCGCTGGTGGCCGGCGTGCTGCTCGGCTTCGGCCTGGGCTGGGCGTGGCCGGGCCTGATGACCTTCGCGGTGGTCCGGCTGCACCCGCAGGCCCCGGCCGCCGCCACCTCGGTCACCCAGACCGGGGTGTACGCGGGCGGCTGCCTCGGCCCGCTCGGCCTCGGTGCCGTGGCCGCGCACGCCGGCTACCCCGTGATGTGGCTCGTGGCCGCCGGGTCGATGCTGCTCGCCGCCGCCCTGATGCTCGCCGGCAGCCGCCTGCTCGCCCGCCGCTAGCGGACTGGTGCGGGGCGGACGTCAGCTGGTGCGGTCGGCGATGTAGTCGCAGAGGGATTCGAGGGCGCGGCGGGCCGGGCCCTGCGGGAGCGGCGAGAGCTGCTCCCGGGCGTCCTCGGCGTAGCTGCGGACCGTCTCCCGGGCCCGCTTGAGCGCCGGGCTCTCGCGCAGCAGACCGAGCGCCTCGGCGTGCAGGTCGTCGTCGGTAAGCGGCCCGGTCGCCAGGATCTCCCGCAGCCGCACCGAGGCGGCGTCGGCGTCGTCCGAGCCGAGCGCGTAGAGCACCGGCAGGGTCGGCACGCCCTCGCGCAGGTCGGTGCCGGGCGTCTTGCCCGACTCCACCGACTCCGAGGCGATGTCGAGCAGGTCGTCGGAGAGCTGGAAGGCCACGCCGATGGTCTCGCCGTAGCCGGCCAGCGCCTCGGTGTGCTCCGGGGCGGCACCGCCGAACATGCCGCCGAAGCGGGCCGACGTGGCGATCAGCGAACCGGTCTTGCCCGCGATCACGTCGAGGTAGTGGGCCACCGGGTCGTCGCCGGGGCGGGGGCCGACGGTCTCGGCGATCTGGCCGTGCACCAGCCGCGCGAAGGTGCGCGCCTGGAGGCGTACGGCCTCGATGCCCAGGTCGGCGGCGATGTCGGCGGCGCGGGCGAAGAGGTAGTCGCCGACGAGGATGGCGACCGAGTTGGTCCACCGGGAGTTGGCGCTCGGCGCCCCCCGGCGCACGGCGGCCTCGTCCATCACGTCGTCGTGGTAGAGCGTCGCCAGGTGGGTGAGCTCCATCACCACGGCGGCCGGCACGACCTGCGGCCCCGTGGGATCGCCGAACTGGGCGCCCAGCGCCACCAGCAGCGGGCGGAACCGCTTGCCGCCGGCCTCCACGAGGTGCCGGGCGGCCTCCGTGACGAACGGGTCGGCGCTGGCCACGCTCGCCCGCAGCTCGGACTCGACGCCCTCGAGCAGGCCCAGCACGGACGCCTCGACGCGGGGATCGGCGAGATAGAGGCCGAGCGCGCCGAACTGACTCGTGCTCACCCTGGTCCGACGGCCGCCGGACCCGGAGGCACCTGAACGCTCGCCAGCCGGATTCACCACGCCATCAACCATGCCACACCCCTGCGACCTGCCCGGGACGGGGGATACGGCGCGGGGGCCGGCACGCCGTGGCGTACCGGCCCCCGCGGGCGTGAGCGTCGGTCATCTGACAAATTCGGCGGCGCCGGTGGCCAGGTCGAGCAGCGGCGCGGGCGCCACACCGAGCACCAGCGTGGCGAGCACGCCGATCATCAGCGCGGCCGAGGTCAGCCCGCCGGGCACGGCGACGGTCGGCGTCGACTCGCCGGGCTCGGAGAGCCACATCATCACCACGACCCGCAGGTACGGGAAGGCCAGCACCATGCTGGTCAGCACGCCGGCGATCACCAGCCACGCCTGCCCGCCCTCGAGCGCCGGGCCGAAGACCGCGAACTTGCTCGTGAAGCCGCTGGTCAGCGGGATTCCGGCGAAGGCCAGCAGGATGAAGGTGAAGATCCCCGCGTAGAACGGCGATCGCCGTCCCAGCCCGGCCCAGCGGGACAGGTGGGTGGCCTCCCCGTCGGCGTCGCGCACCAGGGTCACCACGGCGAACGCGGCGAGCACCGAGAAGCCGTACGCGACCAGGTAGAACATCGTCCCGGAGATCCCGCCGGCACCCGGCGCGAGCACGCCGACCAGCAGGTAGCCGGCGTTGGCGATGGAGGAGTACGCCAGCAGCCGCTTGATGTCGGTCTGCGTGACGGCCAGCACCGCGCCGACCAGCATGGTCAGCACCGCCACGACGCCGAGGACCGGGGTGAAGTCCCACCGGGCCCCGTCGAACGCGACGTGGAACACCCGCAGCAGGGCGCCGAACGCGGCGACCTTCGTGCAGGCGGCCATGAGACCGGTGACCGGGGTCGGCGCGCCCTGGTAGACGTCCGGGGTCCAGACGTGGAAGGGGGCCGCCGCCGCCTTGAAGAGCAGCCCGATGGCGAGCAGCGCCATGCCGGCGAAGAGCAGCACCGGGCTGGCCGGGGAGTTCTCGACCGCGGCGTCGATGGTGGCGAAGTCGACACCCGCCTGCCGGCCCGGGATGCCCGCCGTGAAGCCGTAGATCAGGGCCACGCCGAACAGGAAGAAGGCCGAGGCGTACGCGCCGAGCATGAAGTACTTCAGCGCGGCCTCCTGGCTCAGCAGCCGCCGGCGGCGGGCCAGCGCGCAGAGCAGGTAGAGCGGCAGCGAGAAGACCTCGAGCGCGATGAACATGGTGAGCAGGTCGTTCGCCGCCACGAAGATCAGCATGCCGCCGATCGCGAACGTGGTCAGCGGGTAGACCTCGGTGAGGCCGTTCTTGCCCTCGGCCTGCCGCCGGTCGTCGGCCGACTCGGCGGTGACGGCGGCCTGGGCGACGAACGCCCCGCCCCGCTCCACCGAACGCTCGCCGATGAGCAGCAGCGCCATCGCGGCGAGGACCAGGATCGCGCCCTGGAGGAAGAGCGTCGGCCCGTCCACCGCGATCGCCCCGCCGATCGTGATCTTCCGCTCGTCGGCCGCCAGCACCACCATGGTCAGCGCGGCGAGCACCGCCAGCAGGGCCATCGACAGCTGGACCACGTGCCGGAGCCGGCGGGGCACGAACGCCTCGACCAGCACGCCCAGCAGAGCGGCGCCCAGCATGATCAGGGTCGGAGCGAGCGCCGCGTAGTCGATCGACGGCAGTTTCAGCTCAGTCACTGCGCAAACCTTTCGTTCGCGACTGCGGGGCTCGCAAGCTCGCTCCTCGCGCTCACTTTGCCGCCTCCTGGACGGTGCCGCCCGAGGTCGGGGCGGGGTCGGTCCGGCCGACGTCCTGCATGGTCGCCTGCACGGCCGGGTTGATCACATCGGTGACCGGCTTCGGGTAGAAGCCGAGCAGCACGATCAGCGCGATCAGCGGCGCGACCACGAACTTCTCGCGCAGGTTCAGGTCACGCTTCATGCCGTCGATCTGGGTGAGCGCCGGGTTGAGCGTGCCCTGGGTGGTGCGCTGCACCATCCACAGCACGTACGCGGCGGCCAGGATGATGCCGAGCGTCGCGATCACCGCGACCGGCTTGTTCACCGTGAACGTGCCGATCAGCACCAGGAACTCGGAGACGAACGGCGCGGTGCCGGGCAGCGCGAGCGAGGCCAGACCGGCGAAGAAGAGCACCCCGGCCAGGATCGGCACCAGCTTGCCGGCGCCGCCGAAGTCGCTGATCAGCGCGGAGCCCCGCCGGGCGATGAGCATGCCCACCACCAGGAAGAGCAGGCCGGTGGCGAGCCCGTGGTTGACCATGTAGAGCACCGCGCCGGTGCCGGCCTGGGTGGTGAAGGCGAAGATGCCCACCCCGATGAACCCGAAGTGCGCGATCGAGGTGTACGACACCAGTCGCTTCAGGTCGTTCTGGCCGACCGCCAGCAGCGCGGCGTAGATGATGCCGATCACGCCGAGCGCCAGCGCCCACGGGGCGAACCACTTGGCCGCGTCCGGGAACAGCGGCAGGCAGTAGCGCAGGATGCCGAAGGTGCCGACCTTGTCGAGCACGCCGACGAGCAGCGCCGCCGCACCCGCCGGGGCCGCGCCACCGGCGTCCGGCAGCCAGGTGTGGAACGGGAAGAACGGCGCCTTGATCGCGAACGCGAGGAAGAAGCCGAGGAACAGCCAGCGCTCCGTGCCGGTGGAGATGTCCACCTGGGACAGCGCCTGCCAGTCGAAGGTCTTCCCGCCGACGACCCAGAGGCCGATCACCGCGGCGAGCATGAACAGACCGCCGACCAGCGAGTAGAGGAAGAACTTCACCGCCGCGTACTGCCGCTGGTGGCCGCCGTAGCTGCCGATGAGGAAGTACATCGGCACCAGCATGACCTCGAAGAACACGTAGAACAGGAACACGTCGGCGGCGGCGAAGACGCCGATCATCGTGCACTCGAGGACGAGCAGCAGGGCGAAGTAGACCGGCACCGACCGCTTGGACGACTCGGCGTCGTGCCAGGACGCCAGGATCACCAGCGGTACGAGCACCGCGATCAGCATCAGCATCACCAGCGCGATGCCGTCGGCGGCGAAGGTGAAGCTGACGCCCCAGTTCGGAATCCAGGTGTAGGACTCACGGAACTGGAAGCGGTCGCCACCAACCTCGAAGGTCACCCACATGACCACCGACAGCACCAGCACCAGCAGCGACCAGCCGAGCGCCACCTGCTTGGCCAGCTCCGGCCGGCTGCGCGGCAGGAAGGCCACCACCAGGGCGCCGACCAGCGGTGCCACGGTGAGCACCGAGAGGAACGGGAAGTCGGACATTATGCGGCCTTACCTCCGTCGTCACTGCGCGGTCCGCCGGAGACGGCCGCCTGGAAGAGGTCGATCACGCCAGCCACCCCGCCTCGACGGCCAGGAACGCCGCCAGGACCAGCAGCGCGCCGGTCAGGATCGAGGTGGCGTACGACCGGACGAAGCCCGTCTGGAGCCGCCGGAGTCGACCCGAGCCGCCACCGATCCCCGCCGCGAGGCCGTTGACCAGCCCGTCGACGCCCCGGTTGTCGAGGTAGACCAGCGCCCGGGTGAGGAAGATGCCCGGCTTCTCGAAGATCGCCTCGTTGACCGCGTCCGTGTAGAGGTTGCGGCGGGCGGCGGTGACCAGCACCCCGGCCGGCTGCGGCGCGGTGGCCGTGCCGTTGCGGAAGAGGAACCAGGCCAGCCCGGCACCGAGCACGGTGACCAGGATCGACAGGATCTTGATCACGGTGTGCGAGAGCACCGCGTGGTGCTCCCCCTCTGCCGCACCGAGTCCGGCCGTGGCGGTGAGCCAGTCCGGCACCGAGGTGGAGAGCAGCCAACCCGCCCCCACCGAGCCGACCGCCAGCAGGATCAGCGGGATGGTCATCAGCTTCGGCGACTCGTGCGGGTGCCCGATGTCCTCGGTCCAGCGCTTCGGCCCGTGGAAGGTGAGCACGAAGAGCCGGGTCATGTAGAACGCGGTCAGTCCGGCGCCGAGCAGGGCCGCGCCGCCGAAGAGCCAGGCGGTCCAGTCCTCCCGCTCGAACGCGGCCACGATGATCGGCTCCTTGGAGAAGAAGCCGGACAGCGGCGGGATGCCGATGATCGCGAGCCAGCCCGTCATGAAGGTGATCCAGGTGACCTTCATGTACTTCGACAGCCCGCCGAACCGGCGGATGTCGACCTGGTCGTTCATGCCGTGCATGACCGAGCCGGCGCCGAGGAACATGTTGGCCTTGAAGAAGCCGTGCGCCAGCAGGTGCACGATCGCCAGCGCGTAGGCACCGCCGCCGAGGCCGACGCCGAGGAACATGTAGCCGATCTGGCTGACCGTCGACCAGGCCAGCACCCGCTTGATGTCGTCCTTGGCCGCGCCGATGATGCAGCCGATCAGCAGCGTCAGCGCGCCGACGCTCACCACCACCAGCTGGAGGGTGGAGTTGGCCGAGAAGATCGGGTTCGAGCGGGCGATCAGGTAGACGCCAGCGGTGACCATGGTCGCGGCGTGGATGAGCGCCGACACGGGGGTCGGGCCCTCCATCGCGTCCGGCAGCCACGCCTGGAGCGGGAACTGGCCGGACTTTCCGGTCGCGCCGAGCAGCAGCAGCAGGCCGAGCACCAGCACCGTGGTCGCGGTCAGCGAGCCGACCCCGTTGAAGACCTCGTCGTACTGGGTGGTGCCGAGGCTGGCGAACATGATGAAGATGCCGATCGCCAGGCCGGCGTCGCCGACCCGGTTCATCAGGAACGCCTTCTTGCCGGCGGTGGCGGCGCTGGGCCGCTCGTACCAGAAGGAGATCAGCAGGTACGACGCCAGACCGACGCCCTCCCAGCCGAAGTAGAGCATCACGTAGTTGTTGCCGAGCACCAGCAGCAGCATGGCGGCGACGAACAGGTTGAAGTAGGCGAAGAACCGCCGGCGTCCCGTGTCGTGCGCCATGTACTCGACCGCGTAGAGGTGGATCAGGAAGCCCACCCCGGTGATCAGCAGCACGAAGACGGCGGCCAGCGGGTCGAAGAGCAGACCGAAGTCCACCCGCAGGTCGCCGACCGTGATGAAGTCCCACAGGCTCAGCTCGACCGACTTGTTCTCCAGCCCGCGGAGCTGGAAGAAGTAGGTCAGGCCCAGCACGAACGCGGCGCCGATGGCGGCCACCCCGAGCCAGTGCCCCCAGCGGTCCGCCCGCCGGCCGAGCAGCAGCAGGACCGCCGCGCTGAGCAGCGGAATCGCCACCAGCAGCCAGACGCTGCCCAGCAGCCCGTCCGCCGTCGCGTAGGCGACGGTGCCCACCGGCTCAGCCGGGGCGTTCGTCAGAATCGTTCCCACCGCAGGACCCCTCAGTACTTCAGCAGGTTGGCGTCGTCGACACTCGCGGAGCGTCGGGTCCGGAAGATCGCCATGATGATCGCGAGCCCGACCACGACCTCGGCCGCCGCCACCACCATCACGAAGAACGCCATGATCTGGCCGTTGAGGTCACCGTTGATCCGGCTGAAGGTGACCAGCGTCAGGTTGGCCGCGTTGAGCATCAGCTCGATGCACATGAAGAGCACGATCGCGTTGCGCCGGATGAGCACACCGACCGCGCCGATGGTGAAGAGCACCGCGGCCAGCACCAGGTAGTAGTCCGGCGTCACTTTTCCGTCCCCTTCAGGGTCGTCTCCCGGTCGTCCAGCTCGCGCACCGGCAGGATCTCCGGGGTGCTCCGCTCGGTCAGCCGGCCGTCCGGCAGACGGGCCGGGGTGGCCACGGAGGAGGAGGTCGCGTAGACGCCCGGGCCGGGCTTCGGGCCCGGGTAGTTGCCCGGGGCGAAGCGCGCCCGCATCGTCTTCGGCTGGTCCAGCCTGTCCTCCTTGCGCCGCTCGATGTGGGCCAGGACCATCGCGCCGATGGCGGCCGTGATGAGCAGCGCCGAGGTGAGCTCGAACGCGAAGACGTACTTGGTGAAGAGCAGCCGGGCGATGCCCTGCACGTTGCCCTCGGCGTTGGCCTGCTCCAGGCCGACCGCCGTGGTGCCCTCCAGCGCGCGCCACAGCCCGCCGCCGGCCAGGCCGGCGAAGCCGAGCCCGAGCACCACCGCCGCGACCCGTTGGCCGCGCAGCGTCTCGATCAACGAGTCCGAGGCGTCGCGACCCACCAGCATCAGCACGAACAGGAAGAGCATCATGATCGCGCCGGTGTAGACGATGATCTGCACCATGCCGATGAACGGCCCGGCCTGCAGGACGTAGAAGACGCCCAGGCAGAGCATCGTCAGCACCAGCCAGAGGGCCGAGTGCACGGCGTTGCGCGCCGCGACCATCCCGATCGCGCCGATCAGCGCCAGCGGAGCCAGGATGTAGAAGGTCACCTGCTCCCCGCTGGAGACCTCGCCCGCCGCGGCGAGCATCGTCTGCGTGGTCATGCTCCGTCTCCCTTGGCGGCTGCCGCCCGCTGGGCGTGCTGCTCGGCGCCCGGGAAGGTCACACCGGGGTGCTCCTCCACCTGGTACCGGCCCGGGTTGTTGGCCGAGTGCTCCGCGCCGGCCGAGGTGCCCGGGTTGGTCAGCGCGCCGACGTAGTAGTCCTTCTCGCTGTCGCCGAGTCGCATCGGGTGCGGCGGCTGCTCCATGCCCGGCAGCAGCGGCGCGAGCAGCTGCTCCTTCGTGAAGATCAGATCCTGCCGGTTGTCCCGGGCCAGCTCGTACTCGTTGCTCATGGTGAGCGAGCGGGTCGGGCAGGCCTCGATGCAGAGCCCGCAGAAGATGCAGCGGGCGTAGTTGATCTGGTAGATGCTGGCGTACCGCTCACCCGGCGAGAAGCGCTGCTCGTCGGTGTTGTCGCCGCCCTCGACGTAGATCGCGTCCGCCGGGCAGGCCCAGGCGCACAGCTCGCAGCCGATGCACTTCTCCAGCCCGTCCGGGTGCCGGTTGAGGATGTGCCGCCCGTGGTAGCGCGGCGCCGACACCGGCGGCTTGAACGGGTAGTCGGTGGTGATGACCTTCTTGAACATGTGCGAGAAGGTGACACCGAATCCCTTGAACGTTCCGGTGATCGCGCCCACGTCACACCTCCCTGGAGTCCGGGCCGGCGGCGATGTTGGCCGGTTCCCGCTCGGCGACCACGCGCCTCGTGCGCGGGCTCGGTGGTACCTGCAGGTCCATCGGGGGCAGCGGGAAGCTGCCGTGCGGCCGGTCGTTGACCTGCTCCTGGACCGTCGGCTTCGGCTGCTGCTTCCGGCTCGGCCAGAGCAGCGTGGCGAGCAGCAGGATGCCGGCGGGGATGCCGACGGCGATCAGCTTGCTGCGCGAGTCCCAGTCCTCGATCGAGCGCAGGCCGGCCAGGACCAGGATCCAGACCAGGTTGATCGGGAGCAGGACCTTCCAGCCGAAGCGCATGAACTGGTCGTAGCGCAGCCGGGGCAGGGTGCCCCGCAGCCAGACGAAGACGAACACCAGCATGACGACCTTGCCGAAGAACCACAGCATCGGCCACCAGCCGGAGTTGGCGCCCGCCCAGATGCTGGTGATCGGCCACGGCGCGTGCCAGCCGCCGAGGAAGAGCGTCACGGTGAAGGCCGACATGGTCACCATCGCGACGTACTCGCTGAGCATGAAGAGCGCGAACTTCAGCGAGCTGTACTCCGTCTGGAAGCCCGCCACCAGCTCCGACTCCGCCTCGGGCAGGTCGAACGGCGCCCGGTTCGTCTCACCGACGATGGCGATGAAGAACATGATGAAGCTGGGGAGCAGCAGGAGCGCGTACCAGCCGGGGGCCGGAACCTCGAAGCCCCCGATGCTCAGCCGGGTGCCGTCACCCTGGGCGGCGACGATCCCGCTTGTCGACATGGTGCCGGCGGTCATGAAGACCGCGACGACGCTCAGGCCCATCGTGACCTCGTACGAGACCAGCTGGGCGGCGGAGCGCAGGCCGCCGAGCAGCGGGTAGGTGGAGCCGCTGGCCCAGCCGCCGAGCACGATGCCGTACACGGCCAGCGAGGAGAGGGCCAGCACCACCAGCACCGCCACCGGCACGTCGGTGACCTGTAGCGGCGTCCGGTGCCCGAAGATGCTGACCATCGGCCCGAACGGGATCACCGACAGCGCGGTGATCGCACAGACCACCGAGATCACCGGGGCGAAGAAGAAGACGACCTTGTCGGCGGTCCGCGGGAGGAGGTCCTCCTTGAAGGCGAGCTTCAGGCCGTCGGCGAGGGTCTGCAGCAGACCGAACGGGCCGGCCTGGTTGGGGCCGGGCCGCACGGCCATGCGGCCCACGACCCGGCGCTCGAACCAGACGCCGAGCAGCGTGGCCAGCACGGCGACGACGAACGCGAAGACGATCTTGCCGAGGACCAGCCACCAGGGATCCCGGCCGAAGTCGGCAAGCGTCGGATCCTGGGCCAGGTAGACCGCGTTCACTGCTGTACACCCCCTGCGTTGAGGAGCGGGCCCGGGCGGTCCGCCGCGTCGGCGGCGACCGCGGCGGCGGAGATCCGCACGAGCGCTCCGGACGTCGCGCCGAGGCTGCGTCGCACGGTCGAGCCGGGCGAGTTGGTCGGCAGCCAGACGACGCCGTCCGGCATCTCGGTGATCGCCGCCGGCAGGGTCAGCGCCCCCCGGTCGGTGCCCACCGTCACCGGGTCGCCGTCGGCGACGCCGAGCGCCTCCGCGGTGCCCTTGCCCAGCCGGACCACCGGCGGGCGGGCGGTGCCGGCGAGGTGCTCGTCGCCGTCGGTGAGGCTGCCCAGGTCGATCAGCTGGTGCCAGGTGGCGAGCACCGCCTCACCGGCGCCCGGCTCCCGCACCGTGGCCGGCTCCACCGACGGGGCGGCGGGGCGGTCGGTCCGGGTCCGCGGCAGCGCGCCCAGCTCGCGGCGGACGCTGAGCACGTCACCGGTGCCGAGCTGCACGTCGAGCTGCGCGGCGAGCGCGTCCAGCACGCGGCCGTCGGTCATCGCGGCGGTGCGCAGCACCGCCTCGAAGGTGCGCAGCCGCCCCTCCCAGTCCAGGAAGCTGCCGGCCTTCTCGACCACCGGGGCGACGGGGAAGACCACGTCGGCCCGCCGGGCCACCGCGCTCATCCGCAGCTCCAGGCTGACCAGGAACGGCACCTCGTCCAGGGCCTTCTCGGCCAGCCGCGGGTCGGCCAGGTCGGCCGGGTCGACCCCGGCCACCACCAGCGCGCCGAGCTGACCGCCGGCGGCGGCGGCGAGGATCGCGTCGGTGTCCCGGCCGGCCTGGCTCGGGATCACCCCGGCGGGGATGTCCCACGCCTCACCCAGCTCGGCCCGGGCGGCCGGCTCGTTGACCAGGCGGCCGCCGGGAAGCAGGTTGGGCAGGCAGCCCGCGTCGACCGCGCCGCGGTCACCCGCGCGCCGCGGCACCCAGGCCAGCTTCGCGCCGGTACGCCGGGCCACGTCGGCCGCCGCGGAGAGGCCGCCCGGCACGCTGGCCAGCCGCTCGCCGACGATCAGGATCGCGCCCTCGGCGCTGAGCGCCTCGGCCACCGTCGCGTGCTCGGCGAGCACGGTCGCCTCCTCGCCCGGCACCACCCGGGCCAGCTTGGCCCCGAGCTTCTCCAGGCCGCGGGTGGCGAACGGCGCGATCGCGTAGACCGTCAGCTTCTTCTTCAGGTACGCCTTGCGCAGCCGCAGGAAGAGGATCGGGCACTCCTCCTCCGGCTCCAGCCCGACCAGCACCACGGCCGGCGCCTTCTCGACGTCGGCGTACGTGACGTCGGTGACCCCGGCGACCGAGCTGGCCAGGAAGTCCGTCTCCTCGCGGGAGACCGGCCGGGCCCGGAAGTCGACGTCGTTCGTGTTCAGCGCGACCCGGGCGAACTTCGCGTAGGCGTAGGCGTCCTCGACGGTCAGCCGACCGCCGGTGAGCACCGCCGTGCCCCGCCCGCCGTCCCGCGCCGCGCGCAGCCCCTCGGCGGCGACGGCCAGCGCCTCGCTCCACGCCGCCTCACGCAGCTCGCCGGTCTGCGGGTCGCGGACCAGCGGGGTGGTGAGCCGGTCGAAGGCGCGGGTGTACTGGAAGCCCCACCGCCCCTTGTCGCAGTTCCACTCCTCGTTCACCGCCGGGTCGTCGCCGGCCAGCCGGCGCAGCACCTTGCCCCGCCGCCAGTCGGTGCGCTGGGCGCACCCGGCCGAGCAGTGCTCGCAGACGCTCGGGGAGGAGACCAGGTCGAACGGCCGGGCCCGGAACCGGTACTGGGTGCCGGTCAGCGCGCCGACCGGGCAGATCTGCACCGTGTTCCCGGAGAAGTACGAGTTGAACGGCACGTCCCCGGACTCGTCGGCGGCCGAGCCGGGGCAGCCCGCGCCCGTCTCGACGCCGTAGTCCTCGTCCCGGTAGATGTTGATCTCCTCGGCGGACGACCGGCCCATCAGGTCGATGAACTTGTCGCCGGCGATCTCCTCGGAGAACCGGGTGCAGCGCTGGCAGAGCACGCAGCGCTCGCGGTCGAGCAGCACCTGCGTGCTGATCGGCAGCGGCTTCGGGTACTCCCGCTTGTGCTCGTGGAAGCGCGAGTCGGAGCGTCCGGTGGACATCGCCTGGTTCTGCAGCGGGCACTCGCCGCCCTTGTCGCACATCGGGCAGTCGAGCGGGTGGTTCAGCAGCAGCAGCTCCATGACCCCCTCCTGCGCCTTCTTGGCGACCGGGGAGGTGAGCTGGGTGCGTACGACCATGCCGTCGGCGACGGTCTGGGTGCAGGAGGCGACGGGCTTGCGCTGCCCCTCCACCTCGACCAGGCACTGCCGGCACGCGCCGGCCGGGGCCAGCAGCGGGTGGTCGCAGAACCGGGGGATCTCGGTGCCCAACTGCTCGGCGACCCGGATCAGGAGCGCCCCCTTCGGGGCGGTGACCTCGACGCCGTCGATGGTGAGCGTGACGGTTTCCGGGGCCTTGACGACGTCAGTCATTAGTGGGCTCCCACCAACTGCTTGTCGGACAGCTTCGGCGCCGTGCGCCCCTCGATGTAGTCGAGGTAGTCCTGCTTGAAGTACTTCAGCGACGAGGTCACCGAGCTGGTCGCGCCGTCACCCAGGCCGCAGAACGAGCGGCCGAGGATGTTGTCGCAGGTGTCCAGCAGGGTGTCCAGGTCCTCGTGGGTGCCCTGACCGGCGAGGATCCGCCGGTAGACCCGGACCATCCAGTAGTTGCCCTCGCGGCACGGGGTGCACTTGCCGCACGACTCGTGGTGGTAGAACTCCAGCCACCGGTAGGTCGCGTAGACCGGGCAGTCCTGGTCGGAGAAGATCTGGGTGGCCGTGGTGCCGAGGATCGAGCCGGCCGCCGCCACCCCCTCGAAGTCCAGCGGCACGTCCAGGTGCTCGGCGGTGAGCAGCGGCGTCGACGAGCCACCCGGCGTCCAGAACCTCAGGTTGTGACCGGGCTGCATGCCGCCGGCCAGCTCGATCAGCTCCCGCAGGGTGACGCCCATGCCGCACTCGAACTGGCCGGGGTTGGCGATCCGGCCGGAGAGCGAGTAGATCATCGGGCCGGACGACTTCTCCGTGCCCATGGTCTTCCACCAGTCGGCGCCGCCCAGCACGATGTAGGGGACGCTGGCGATGGTGCCGACGTTGTTGACCACCGTCGGGCTCGCGTACAGGCCGTGGGTCGCCGGGAACGGCGGGCGCAGCCGGGGCTGGCCCCGGAAGCCCTCCAGCGAGTCCAGCAGCGCGGTCTCCTCGCCGCAGATGTACGCCCCGGCGCCCGAGTGCACCACCAGCTCCAGGTCGTACCCGGAGCCGAGGATGTTCCGGCCCAGGTAGCCCTTGGCGGTGGCCTCCCGTACGGCGTTGCGCAGCCGGCGTGCGGCGTGCACCGCCTCGCCCCGGATGTAGATGTAGGCGCGGCTGGCCCGGATCGCGTACGACGCGATGATCACGCCCTCGACGAGGGCGTGCGGGTCGTGCGTCATCAGCGGGAGGTCCTTGCAGGTGCCCGGCTCCCCCTCGTCGGCGTTGACGACGAGGTAGTGCGGCTTGCCGTCGCCCTGCGGGATGAACCCCCACTTGAGGCCGGTCGGGAAGCCGGCGCCGCCGCGACCGCGCAGGCCGGAGTCCTTGATCAGCTGGATCAGGTCGTCCGGGTGCGCCTTGAGCGCCTTGCGCAGGGCCGCGTAGCCGTCGAGCTTCTCGTAGGTGCCGATCCGCCAGGCGTCCGGCGAGAGCCAGCGCTTGGTGAGTACCGGCGTCAGCTTGGCCAGGGTCTCCGGCCGGGGAGTGGTCACTTCTGGACCCCCGTCTCGCTCGCGACGGCGGAGCCCGCGCCACCGGCGCCCGCCTCGGCTTCCTTGAGGTTGCGCTGCTGCGCACCGGCCTCGTCGCCGGCGGGCTTGCCGTCGCCGGCCGGCGCGTTGGCCGCCGCCCCGGCGGCCTCCGCCTCCTGCGCGTCGCGGGGAGCCGGCGGGGCGCCGTCCACCGGAACCTTGGTGCCCGGGGCGTCCGGCACGGCGGTCGCCGCGTCGGGCTGCCGGGTCTCGGCGGTACGCACCTCGGGCGACTTGGCGTCCGGCGCCCTGACGTCACGGGTGGTGCTGCCGGCCGCCTCGGCGGCGGGTGCGGGCTCGCCGGTGCCCGCGTTGCCCGTGGCGGGCCGGGTGCCGTTGCCGCTCGGGGCCGGCGCGGCCTTGGCCGGCTCGGGAGCCGGCTTCGCGGCCTCGCTCCTGGCCTTCGCCTCGGCGGCGGCCTTGTCGGCCTCGGCCTTGCTGCGGATCGGGGTGTTCGGGTCGAAGCCCGGCACCGAGATGCCGTGCTCCTGCGCCAGCCGCAGCCCCCGCAGGGTGGGCTCCCCCGGGCCGCCGTCGGCGACCGCGCCCTCCCGCTCGTCGGCGAAGCCGGCGAGCTGCACCGCCATCTCCTTGAGGGTGCAGAGCCGGGCGCCCCGGGTCGGCATCGGCCGGCCACCGGCGCGCAGCTCGTCGACGACGCCACGCGCGGTCTGCGGGTCCACACCGTCGAAGAAGTCGTAGTTGACGGTCATCACCGGGCCGTAGTCGCACGCCGCCAGGCACTCGGCGTGCTCCAGGGTGATCTTCCCGTCGGCGGTGGTCTCGTCGTGCCCCACGCCGAGGTGCTCGGTGAGGGTGTCGTAGACCTCCTGGCCGCCGAGCACGTTGCACATCGTGTTGGTGCAGACGCTCACCAGGTAGTCGCCGGTCGGCCGGCGCTTGTACATGGTGTAGAAGGTGGCGACCGCCCCCACCTGGGCCTTGTTCAGGCCCAGCACCTCGGCGCAGAACGCCACGCCGGCCGGGGAGACGTAGCCCTCCTCGGACTGCACCAGGTGCAGCAGCGGCAGCAGCGCCGACCGGGACCGGTCGGCCGGATAGCGGGCGATGATCTCCCGCGCCCGCTCCCTGGTCTCGTCAGTGAAAACACTCATCGGTCACAACCACCCATCACAGGGTCCAGCGATGCCCCACCGGCGATCACGTCGGCGATCAGGCCGCCCTCGGCCATCGCCGGGAGCGCCTGGAGGTTGACGAAGCTCGGCTCCCGGTAGTGCACCCGGTAGGGCCGGGTGCCACCGTCGGAGACGGCGTGCACGCCCAGCTCGCCGCGGGGCGACTCGATGCCGACGTAGACCTGGCCCGGCGGCACCCGGAAGCCCTCGGTGACGAGCTTGAAGTGGTGGATCAGCGACTCCATCGACTGACCCATGATCTTCGCGACGTGCTCCAGCGAGTTGCCCATGCCGTCGACGCCGATGGCGAGCTGCGCCGGCCAGGCGATCTTCTTGTCGGCCACCATCACCGGGCCCGGCTTGAGCCGGTCCAACGCCTGCTCGACGAGCTTGAGCGACTCCCGGATCTCGGCGAGCCGGACCAGGTAGCGGCCCCACACGTCGCCGTCGGTGTGCGTCGGCACGTCGAACTCGTACGTCTCGTAGCCGCAGTACGGCATGGTCTTGCGCAGGTCCCAGGCGAGGCCGGCCGAACGCAGCACCGGGCCGGTCACGCCGAGCGCGAGGCAGCCCGTCACGTCGAGCACCGCGACGTTCTTGGTCCGCTCGAGCCAGATGGGCTGCCCGGAGAGGAGGTTCTCGTACTCCTTGAGCCGCTTCGGCAGCAGCTTGAGGAACTCGCGGATCTTGACGATCGCCTCGTCCGGCACGTCCTGGGCCACGCCGCCCGGACGGACGTACGCGTGGTTCATCCGCAGGCCGGTGATGATCTCGAAGATCTCCAGGATGTACTCACGCTCGCGGAAGCCGTAGAGCATCATGTTGATGGCGCCCAGCTCCATGGCGGTGGTGGCCACCCAGACCAGGTGCGAGGAGATCCGGTTCAGCTCCATCATCAGGACCCGGATGGTGTTCGCCCGCTCGGTGATCTGGTCGGAGATCCCGAGCAGCTTCTCCACCGCCAGCGCGTACCCCGTCTCGTTGAAGATCGGGGCGAGGTAGTCCATCCGGGTCACGAAGGTGCTGCCCTGGACCCAGTTGCGGTATTCGAGGTTCTTCTCGATGCCGGTGTGCAGGTAGCCGACGACCGAGCGGGCCTCGCGGACCGTCTCGCCCTCCAGCTCCAGGATCAGCCGGAGCACGCCGTGCGTCGACGGGTGCTGCGGACCCATGTTGACGACGATGCGCTCGTCGTTGATGGGGTCGGCCCCCGAGACGACGCTGTCCCAGTCGCCACCGGTGACGGTGAAGACCTTCCCCTCGGTGGTGTCGCGCTCGGTGGCGTAGTTCGACGTGGTCACTGGTAGGACCTCCTCCGGTCCGGCGGCGGGATCTCAGCGCCCTTGTACTCGACGGGTACGCCGCCGAGCGGGTAGTCCTTGCGCTGCGGGTGCCCCTCCCAGTCGTCCGGCATGAGGATCCGGGTCAGGTTGGGGTGGCCGTCGAAGACGATGCCGAACATGTCGTACGCCTCGCGCTCCTGCCAGTCCGCCGTCGGGTAGATCGACGTGACGCTCGGCAGGTGCGGGTCCTCGACGGAGACCGCTGCCTCCAGCCGCACCGTGCGGCGGTAGGTCATCGAGGTGAGCTGGTAGACGACGTGCAGGCGGCGGGCGTCGGCGCCGAGGTAGTCGACCCCGGAGACCGAGGAGCAGAGCTCGAAGCGGAGCGCCATGTCGTCGCGCATCACCTGGCAGACCTCGGCGATCCGCTCGGGGCGGATGTGCAGGGTCAGCTCGCCCCGGTCGACCACGACCTTCTCGACGGCGTCGGCGAAGTCCGGGTACGCCTCCTCCAGCGCGTCGCGGACCTCGTCGAAGTAGCCCCCGTACGGCCGGGGGGCGTCCTCGATGGTCCGGCGCTGGCGGACGAGGCCGCCGAAGCCGGACACGTCGCCGGAGCCCTGGTTGCCGAACATGCCCCGGCCGGCCGGGCTGGCCGGGGGGTACTCGGCGGGTGCGGTGGTGCTGGCGCCGGCCGGCGTGACCGGAACCGGCACGCCGCCGTCGTCTTGCCTGTCCTGAGGCGCGGTCACTTCTGGACACCCCCGTGCTGCAGGTGGTTCTGGGCCTTCATCCAGTTCTCGATCCGCAGCTGCTCCTCGCGACCCTCACGGACCGCCTTGGTCCACTCGGCCCGCCGGGCCTTGTCGCTGCGGTACGACGACGGCATCGAGCCGTAGGGGACGACCGGAACGTCGCCGCGGGCCTTGCGCGCCTCGAGCATCTTGCGGCCGTTCGGGCCGAGCGGCTCGTGCCCGATCTTCTCGCGCAGCTTGAGGACCGCGTCGATGAGCATCTCGGGCCGGGGCGGGCAGCCGGGCAGGTACATGTCGACCGGGACGATGTGGTCGACGCCCTGCACGATGGCGTAGTTGTTGAACATGCCGCCGCTGCTGGCGCAGACGCCCATCGAGATGACCCAGCGGGGCTCCGCCATCTGGTCGTAGATCTGGCGCAGCACCGGGGCCATCTTCTGGCTCACCCGGCCGGCCACGATCATCAGGTCGGCCTGCCGGGGCGACGCCCGGAAGACCTCCATGCCCCAGCGGCCCATGTCGTAGTGCGGGCCACCGGCGGCCATCATCTCGATCGCGCAGCAGGCCAGACCGAAGGTGGCCCCCCAGACCGACGTCTTCCGCGACCAGTTGACCAGCTTCTCCACCGAGGTGAGCAGGACACCGGCGGGAAGCTTCTCCTCGATACCCATCTGAGGTTCCTCCCTCAGTCCCAGTCCAGGCCGCCACGCCGCCAGACATAGGCGTACGCGACGAAGACAGCGACGATGAACAGGACCATCTCCACGAAGCCGAAGATCGGCAGGGCGTCGAACGAGACCGCCCAGGGGTAGAGGAAGATGATCTCGATGTCGAAGACGATGAAGAGCATCGCCGTCAGGTAGAACTTGATCGGGAACCGGCCGCCGCCGACCGGCTGCGGGCTGGGCTCGATGCCGCACTCGTACGCCTCGAGCTTGGCCTTGTTGTAGCGCCGGGGACCGGCGAAGCGGGCAGCGGCCACGGAGAACAGCGCGAACCCCGCGGCGAGGGCGAACAGCCCGATGATCGGTGCATAAGGCGAGAGCGACATCGTTTTCTCCTGCTCGTCCTTCCCTGCCCTGGTCCTTGTCAAAAATCACACTATTCACGTCCCTCGCGACGGTCGTCGGCGGGGGTCGATCTCCCTTGTCCGCACCTGCGGTCATCGCAGACCGTGGACGGGGCCGTCACACGGGGCTGCCTTCGTTCGCGACCGCAGGCGCTCGCAGGCTCGTTCCTCGGGCTACACGGCCGGCGCCACTCTCGTCATCGTGTTGATGACGCGGTCCATCGCGTCCCCGTCGCGGGGGTCGGTCAGGTTGGCCAGCAGCTTGAGCACGAAGCGCATCAGCATCGGGTGCGGCATCCCGTGCTTCGTGGCCATCCGCATGATCTCGGGGCGGCCGATGAGCTTCACGAAGATGCCGCCGAGCCGGTAGTAGCCGCCGAAGCGGAGCTTCAGCTCCGTCGAGTACGCCGTCAGCGCACGCTCCCGGTCCGCGCCGGCCGGGCGCGCGAGCGCCTGCACGGCCACCTCCGCGGCCAGCTCGCCGGACTCCATCGCGTACGCGATGCCCTCGCCGTTGAACGGGTTGACCATGCCGCCGGAGTCGCCGACCAGCATCACGCCGCGGGTGTAGTGCGGCACCCGGTTGAAGCCCATGGGGAGCGCGGCGCCGAGGATCGGCCCCTCCGCGTTCGCCTCGTCGGTCATGCCCCAGTCGGCGGGCGTGTTGGCCAGCCAGTCGGTGAGCAGCCGGCGGTAGTTGGTCTTGCCGAACGCGGACGAGGAGTTGAGCACCCCGAGGCCGACGTTGACCCGGCCGTCGCCCAGCCCGAAGATCCAGCCGTACCCGGGCAGCAGGTTGTCGCCGCTGTCCTTGCTGCGCAGCTCGAGCCAGGACTCCAGGTAGTTGTCGTCGTGCTTGGCGGGCGAGCGGTAGTAGCGCCGGACGGCGACGCCGATCGGCCGGTCCTCGCGCTTGGCCAGCCCGAGGGCGAGCGGGAAGCGGCCGGAGACCCCGTCGGCCGCGACGACCAGCGGAGCGTGGAAGGTGGCGGGCTCCTTGCCCGGGCCGACCTCCGCCTCGACGCCGGTGACCCGGCCGTCCGGGCCCAGCACCGGGCCGGTGACGTTCACGCCGGTGCGCAGCTCGGCGCCGGCCTCGACGGCGCGCCGGGCGAGCAGGTCGTCGAAGTCGAGCCGGGTGCGCACCAGGCCGTAGTTGGGGAAGCTCGCCAGGTCGGGCCAGTCCAGCTCCAGCCGGACGCCGCCACCGATGACCCGCAGGCCCCGGTTGTGCAGCCAGCCCGCCTCGGGCGAGGTGTCCACGCCCATCCGGATGAGCTGCCGCACCGCGCGCGGGGTCAGCCCGTCGCCGCAGACCTTCTCCCGGGGGAACTCGGTCTTCTCCAGCAGCAGCACCCGTACGCCGTGCCGAGCCAGGTGGTATGCGGTAGCCGACCCACCGGGACCGGCGCCCACGACGATCACGTCGGCGTCATGCTCCACCGCGGCCATCCCGCGCCTCCTCCCGCATGCTCGTGAAATGCTTCACAAGCCAGACGGTGGGAGTCTATGACCGACGTCATGACCACGCCGGACCAGGGGTACCTAACTTGCCGGAGACACGTCGGCCGAGGTCGGAGGCGGGGCGCCGGGGCGGGCCTCAGCGCCGGGCGGAGGCGGCCGGATCCAGGCCGGCGTCGTGCCGGATCGTCTCCGGCAGGTGCTCGCGCAGCGCGCCGCCGGCGGCGCGGTCCAGGGCGGCCAGCACCTCGGCCACGACCTGACGGACGTCGGCGGGATCCGCGCCGGCCAGCTCCTTGAGCTGGGCGATGAGTTCGGTCGCGTCGTCGTCGGTGGCCTCCGCGCCGACCGCCTGGTGTCGTCCCGTCATGGGGGCGAGCTTACGGAACAAAGTGGATCAAAAACGGATATTCAGGGAAAGGGCGCCGAACAGGTCTAGACGCGGACCGCGCGGTGCAGCGCCGCGATCCCGCCGGTCAGGTTGCGCCAGGCCACCCTGCCCCAGCCCGCCGCGCCGATCCGCGCGGCCAGGGCCGGCTGATCGGGCCACGCCCGGATCGACTCCGCCAGGTAGACGTACGCGTCGGGGTTGCTGGAGACGGTGCGGGCCACGCTCGGCAGCGAACGCATCAGGTACGACAGGTAGACCGTGCGGAACGCCGGGTTCACCGGGGTGCTGAACTCGCACACCACCAGCCGGCCGCCCGGCCTGGTCACCCGGGCCAGCTCCCGCAGGGCGGCGTCGGTGTCGTTCACGTTGCGCAGCGCGAACGAGATGGTCACCGCATCGAAGCTCGCGTCGGCGAAGGGCAGCTTCAACGCGTCCCCGGCCAGCAGCGGCACCTGGGGACGGGTGCGCTTGCCGACGCGCAGCATGCCGAGGGACAGGTCGGCGCCCACCGCGTACGCGCCCGACTGGGCCAGTTCCTCGGTGGACACGCCGGTGCCGGCGCCCACGTCGAGCACCCGCTCACCCGGCCGCAGGTCGAGCGCGGCCCGGGTGGCCCGGCGCCAGAACCGGTCCTGCCCGAAGGAGAGGACGGTGTTGGTCAGGTCGTAGCGAGCCGCCACGCCGTCGAACATCGCGGCGACCTCGTGCGGCTGCTTGTCCAGGTTGGCGCGCTGGCCCTGCGGGGTACGGCTCACCCCTCCACTCTGCCAGTCCGGCCCACGCGGGCGGCCGGTGGGTCGGCCGCACCACCACCCGGACACGCCACGGGGGCGGGATGGTCGCCCACCCCGCCCCCGCGTCGTCGTACGTCAGTCGGTCGACTTCTCGTCGCCGGGCGCCACCAGGACGACCCTGCGCCGCCGGGAGAGCAGCAGCAGCGCGCCGCCGGCCAGCAGCACGGCCGCACCGATGCCGCCGATCAGCCCGGCCTGCACGCCGGTCACCGGCAGCCCGCCGT
Source organism: Micromonospora sp. NPDC049060 (assembly GCF_040649055.1). NCBI lineage: Bacteria > Bacillati > Actinomycetota > Actinomycetes > Micromonosporales > Micromonosporaceae > Micromonospora > Micromonospora sp. NPDC049060. The sequence goes on along the minus strand of NZ_JBEZEV010000004.1, from coordinate 22,204 downwards.
CGCCGCCGCCACCGCCACCGGGGGTGGTGGTCGGGGCCGCCGTGGGTACGCCGGTCGGGGTCGCCGTCGGGGTGGGCGTCGGCTCACCGGTCGGCGTCGGGGTCGGGGTCGGCTGCGCCGACAGGTCGACGAAGGCCTCGAAGACCGTGTGGTTGTCGCCCATGTCGGCCTCGGAGAAGGCCTTCCGCTGCGCCTGGCCGGCGATCCGCGGCTCCTCCTCCGGCTCGCCCTCGGCGACGTCCAGCCCGTACGCGAAGAGGTCGCCCTCCCGCAGCACCGGCTCGGTCACGTCGTCGCCGACCTTCACCGTCACGTCGGCGGTGTAGTACTGCCCCCGGCGGATGGTCGCGCCGGCGTCCTCGCAGAACGCCTGCTCCCTGCCGAGGAACACCTGCGTGACGCAGCCCTGCGGCACCGTCACGAAGCTCACACCCGCCGGGAGGGTGATGCCGTAGAAGACGCCGGTCGCGGGCCGGCTGCCGTCGTTGTAGACCGCCCAGTCCAGCGGGACGGTCTCGCCCCGGCGCACCGGCCTGAGGTCCGGCTCGTCGGCCACCGCGCCGTTGACCACGACGCCTGCCTGGACGTCCTGCGCCCAGGCGGTGAGGTCGTAGCCGGGCTTCGTGACGGTCACCGGCACGACGACCTTGTCGCGAACCTTGCCCCCGGGCGTCGCGGTGACGACGTGCACGACCAGCTTGCCGCCGTCGCCCCGGCCGCCCGTGCTGAACAGCGGGACGCCGAAGTCCTTGCTGGTGCCGGCGGGCAGGTCGCCGAGGGAGCACTGGTAGAGGTGGCTCTCGATGGCGCGGCAGTTCTCGGGCACCAGGAAGCCGACGCGCTTCTCCTTGAGCTGCTGGGTGTTGACCCGCAACGAGACGTCCTCCGCCGTGGCCGTGCCGGCGTTGGTGACGGTGAACTTGAACGGCTTGCTCCGGGCCGCGTCGACACCCTTCGCGAGCTGGGTGCTGATCGGGGTCAGGGCGAGGTCCGGCCCGTCGGCGGCCTGGGCGGGAACGGCGACGGTGGTCAGGCCACCCGCCGCGAGGAGTGCCACGGCACCGGCGCGGGCCAGGGCCGAGCGATGGAACAGGGTCATCGGTCCCCCGGGGGGTTAGGAAGAAACGGATGGTTGCGGAACCCGGGCGGACGCTATCGAAGGTCGAAGCGGCACGCCAGCAGGGAGATCGTGTTTCATCCGTCCGGCCGATCCGGACGGACGGACGGTCCGACGCACAGCGGGGGCGGGATGGTCACCCATCCCGCCCCCGCTGCCGTGCGTTATGTGAACGACCCTCGCGGGTCGATGGAGGACGACCGTCAGGCCGTCGGCTTCTCGTCGCCCGGGGTCACCAGGACGACCCGGCGCCGCCGCGCCACCATGAACATGGCCGCGCCCGCGATCAGCACCGCGCCGCCGATGCCGCCGATCAGCGTGGTCTGCGCGCCGGTGACCGGCAGGCCGCCGTCGTCGTCACCGCCGCCGCCCGCGCCGCCCTTCGCCGCGACGATCACGGCGTACGCGTCGGAGTTGTCGGTGGCGTCCACGTCGGTCGCCCGCAGGCCGGTGACGTTCTCCGGCAGGGTGACCGCGGCCGCCCGCATCCGGCTGGGCGCGGACCCGACCGGCTCGACGCTGACCAGACCGCCCTTGAGGGCACCCGGCTTCACGTCCGCCGCCACGTCGAACACGTGGTAGAAGCCGTAGGCCGAGTAGAGCTTGTCCTCGGGGTTGGTGTCCTCGTCCTGCGGGATCAGGCCGAAGTTGGCGTAGGTGCAGGTGAAGGTGGACTTGTCGGCCGCGTACTCGCAGCCCGGCTCCACCTCGGTCGGGGTGACGCCCTTGGGCAGCTTGACGCTGATCTTCAGACCGGCGGCGGCCTTGTCACCCTGGTTGGCGATGAAGTAGGTCAGCGCCGAGCGGCCGCCCGCGTGCAGGTCGCCGGAGTAGACCGGGTTGCCGTCGACGATCTTCACGGCCTGCTTGACGTCCTCGGCGACGACCGAGAGGTCCGGCCCGCTGGCGTCGGAGAAGTCCAGCGTCGCGGTCTTGGTGTTGTTCGCCGCGTTGGTGTCGTCCTTCGAGATGAGCTTGAAGGAGAGCGGGGCCTTGTAGGTGCCCTCGGCCTCGCTCTTGAACAGCACGATCGGCAGGTCGGTGGTCTCGCCCGGGCCCGGCAGGCCCTTCTCCGTCGCGTGGCAGATGAACGCGGTCGGCTTCTCCCCGGCGAGCTCCACGTCGCAGCCGTCCTCGACGGCCGGCCAGGCGGCGACCTTGTCGAAGTCGACCTTGGACACGTCCACCCGCACGGACAATTCGCTCGGGGTGTTCTTGCCGAGGTTGGTCACCTTGGCGTAGGCGAACTTGCCCTGCGCGTTGGCGGCGACCCGCGTGCCAGCCACCTCGATCGCGAGGTCCGTCTCCGTGCCCGAGGCGTGAGCCGGGCTACCGAGGGCGGTCAACGCGCCGGAGGCGAGCAGCGCGCCGGCGCCGATACGCGCCAGCGAACGGTTACGGAAGATCATGGAAGAGTTCCCCCCGTTGGGGTGAAGGAAAGGTACGGCCGGGGACGTTAGCGGTAAGCGATCACGCCCGCCACCCCACGGAACGGGCGCGTTGAACAGCCTGGCTAAGAATCACTTAAGGAATGCCCGGATTGATATGTCTTGCTGCCCCGGCCACCCCGACACCGGCTCCGAACGGCAATCTAATTGAGATCAACGGCCGACGGGAATTCACCCGATCGGCCAGCCGGGCGAGCCATTTACGGTCACTTTCCGTATTCCCGTGATCCACGCAGTGGTCCACGTACGACGACACCCCACCGCCAAACGACGGTGGGGTGTCGGTGGTGCGGGTGCCTGCGGACGCCCTGCCTCAGCGGGCGTCGACAAGCGGCAGGGACTTCCCGGCGCCGCCGCCCGGCATGGCGATCGAGGAGAAGTGCGAGACGACCCGCTCGTCGGTCGGGTCGTCGGCCGGGGTGCGGTGCACGGCCAGCCGGTTGTAGAGGGTGTCGCGCTGGGCGGGGATCCGGTCCGCCGAGCGGATCATGCCGATCAGCTCGTGCAGGTTGGAGCGGTGCCGCGCGCCGGCCGAGGAGATGACGTTCTCCTCCAGCATGATCGAGCCGAGGTCGTCCACGCCCATGTGCAGGGCGAGCTGCCCGACGTCCTTGCCGGTGGTCAGCCAGGACGCCTGGAGGTGCGGCACCGTCTCGAAGAAGAGCCGGGCCACCGCGACCAGCCGCAGGTACTCCAGGGTGGTGGCCTGCGTACGGCCCTTGAGGTGGTTGTTCTCCGGCTGGTACGTCCAGGGGATGAACGCCCGGAAGCCCTTCGTGCGGTCCTGCACGTCGCGGATCATCCGCAGGTGCTCGATCCGCTCGGCGGCGGTCTCGCCGGTGCCCATCATCATGGTGGCGGTCGACTCGACGCCCTGCCGGTGCGCCAGCTCCATGACCTCCAGCCAGCGCTCGCCCGACTCCTTCAGCGGCGCGATGGCCTTGCGCGGGCGGGCGGGCAGCATCTCCGCGCCGGCGCCGGCGATCGAGTCCAGCCCGGCCGCCTTGATCCGGGCGATGGCCTCGTCGAGGCTGACCCCGGAGACCTTGGCCATGTGCAGGATCTCGCTGGGGCCGATCGAGTGGATCGCCAGCTGCGGGTACGCCTTCTTGACCGAGGAGAACAGCTCCTCGTAGTACTCCACGCCGTAGTCCGGGTGGTGCCCGCCCTGGAGCATGACCTGGGTGGCGCCCAGCTCGACCGCCTCGCCGCAGCGGCGCAGGATCTCCTCGGTCGGGTGGGTCCAGCCCTCCTTGTGCTTGGGGGCCCGGTAGAACGCGCAGAACTTGCACGCCGTCACGCAGACGTTCGTGTAGTTGATGTTGCGGTCGATCAGGTACGTGACGACGTTGTCCGGGTAGCGGCGGCGGCGCACCGCGTCGGCGGCCTCGCCCAGGGCGTGCAACGGCGCCTCGGTGTAGAGCAGCAGGGCCTCCTCGGGCGTGATCCGCCCGCCGTCCGCGCCACGCTGCAGGATGTCGTCGATCTCCCGGCTCACACTCACCCCCCGAGCCTACGTCGCCCGCGCAGGGGGCCGGCCGATGGCCGCCGAACAGCCCGCCCGGCGGCCCCTCGGGTGTGACGGTGTTCACCCTTGCCGGTGGTGCGGCGCCGCCCGTCCGACGACGGACGACGCCGCACCCTCCGGTCAGAAGACGCGCGGGATGCTGCTGGACGTCCAGCCGCTGCCCACGGCACTGGTGCTGGTGGCGTAGAGCTTGGAGTCGGCGCTCAGGTCCCCGGTCGACTGGAAGCCGAGCATGACGCCGGCGGAGTCCTGGCCGATCAGGTCGGTGCGGCCGTCGCCGGTGAGGTCCCCGACCAGGATGCGGGGCCGGTTCGTCGTGCCCCAGTTCGTGCCCACGTACGGGTAGGGCCCGGAGAACAGCAGCCCCTCGCCGGTCATCGCCCCGGACGACCGGTACGCCCGCAGCCGCCCGTCCGCGAGCTGGGCGACCAGGTCGGTGGTGCCGTCACCGTCGAAGTCGGCCGGCAGGATCCGAGGAATCGAGGAACTCCGCCAACCGGTGCCGACCACCTTCGCCGCGAGCGTCGTCGGGAAGAGCCTCATGTCCATGGAAAGATTCCCGCTGGACGGGTAGCCCTTCATGGTGCCGTCGGCGTACTGGGCGATCAGATCGGTCCGCCCGTCGCCGTTGAAGTCGCCGGTCAGGATGCGCGGCACCTCCGTGGTGGTGAACCCCGTGCCGACGTCCCTCGTAGTCCCGGCGAACAGCCGGGCGTCGGCCGACAGGTCGCCCGTCGACGTCCAGACCCGCAGCGTGCCGTTGAGCAGCTGACCGAGAAGGTCGGTGCGGCCGTCGCCGTTGAAGTCGCCCGGGATCAGGCGGGGGATCGAGCCGTTGGTGAAGGCGGTGCCGACGATCGCGGACGCCCCGGCGAAGAGCCGGTAGTCGGCGGAGAGGTCGCCGGTCGACTCCCAGGCGGTCAGGGTGCCGTCGCCGCTCTGCGCGATGATGTCCGCCCGGCCGTCCCCGGTGAAGTCCCCGGTGAGCGCCCGCGGCCGGTTCGCCCCGCCCCAGTTCGTCCCCACGTAGCGGTAGGGCGACGGGAAGAGCGGGGCGGTGCCCGAGAGGTCCCCGCTCGACCGGTACGCCCGCAGCCTGCCGTCGGCGAGCTGGACGACCGCGTCGGTGCGGCAGTCGCCGGTCCAGTCGCTCAGGATCACCACACCTGCCTGGTCTGCCGGGCCGTGACTCGCGCCACCGGCACTGCAGTTGTTGGACGTGTTCTGGCGGATCCAGCCGGCCAGGTCGTCGGTGCGGGTCTCGATGGCGTCCCGCCGGGTCTCCGTCTCGGCGAGACAGCCGCCCTGCCAGGAGGTGGCGTGTACGGCAACCAGCTCGGGACGCCCGTCCACCACCCGCACCGCCGGCCCTCCGGCGTCGCCCTTGCAGGTGGTCGGCCCACCCTGCTCGTTGCTGATCGCGACCGAGGTGGCCGAGACGTCGCCGACCGTGACCGGCGCACCGTGCAGCTTGTCGGGCACCCACTCGGTGGCGGTACGACCGAAGCCGAGCGCCTGCAACGTCTCGCCCGGCACGGGTGCCCCGGTGGCGAGCGCGACCGGGGTGACGCCGACCACCGGCAGCGTGAGCCGGAGCAGCGCGAGGTTCCGATCCGGGTGCGGCACCACGAGGTTGGCACGCTGCACCCGGCCGTCGTTCGTGGTCAGATCCAGCCGGCCCACGGTGACCGTGGTGGGCCAGGCGGGCGCGCTCGCAGTCGAGCGGGGGCCCGGGGTGGGGGGAAGGCATGAATGGGCCGTCAACACCCACTGGGGCGCGACCAGCGCCCCGGAGCAGGCGCCCATCTCACCGAAGGTGACCTTCGCCGCGAAGGCGTACGCGCTGTCCGTGACCGGGCTGCCCCCGCTTACCGCCCGGGCCGGCACACCTGCGACGGCACCCGCCGTCAAAGCGGCGGCGACACCGATGACGAGGGCTCTTCGCCGTCGTCGTACCTGCTGATCCATCGACTCTCCGTTCCTCGGGCACGGCGGCCGGCCGCCCGCGCTCCGGCGCCGGCCGTCTCGACCCGCCGGTCCGCCCGGGGCACACCGGTCGGCCGCGTCACCTGTCAGTGACGGACTGGAATATAGATGTTGGGCGGTCGCCGCACCGCCCCGCTCGACCGCCACGATCGGGCCCTCCCGCCGCACAGATCGAACCATCAGCATTCGACCGCCAGTTCGACCTGTGGCGCAGCATCGCCTACGACGGCCAGGTCAAGGCCCCGAGCTGACCGCACGCAGGGGGGTCGGCGGGTGCGACGCGGTGCCTGCGCCGACCCGCCGACCCGGCTGCGCCCGCCGAGCGGCGGGCGGACCGGTCAGGCGTCGTAGTCGACGGTGAGCCGGTCGGTCGTCGGGCTGGACTGGCAGGTGAGGACGTAGCCGGCGGCCACCTCGTCCGGCTCCAGCGCGTAGTTGCGGGCCATCGTGACCGCGCCGTCGACCACCTTGGCCTTGCAGGTGGAGCAGACCCCGCCCTTGCAGGCGTAGGGCAGCTCGCCGCGCACCTTCAGCGCCGCGTCCAGCACCCGCTCGTCGCGCCGCATCGTGAAGCGCGACGACCGGCCGTCCAGCAGGATGGTCACCTCGGCGCCGCCCCCCGGCTCGTCGGCCGGGCGTCGCGGCGGGGCCGGGGCCTCGGCGACGTGGAACAGCTCCGTGTGCACCGCCGACTCCGGCACGCCGCGCGCGGCGAGCACCTCCCGGGCGTCCACCACCATGTCGTACGGGCCACAGAGGAACCACTCGTCGACGGTGTCGCCGGGAACGACGGTGTCCAGCAGCCGGCCCAGCCGGTCGGCGTCGATCCGGCCGGAGAGCAGCGGCGACTCGCCCTGCTCCCGGGAGAGCACGTGCACCAGGTGCAGCCGGGTGGGCCACCGGTCCTTCAGGTCGGCCAGCTCCTCGGCGAACATCACCGTGTTCGCCGTGCGGTTGCCGTACACCAGCGTGAACGTGCTGGCCGGCTCGACGGCGAGCGCCGTCGCGACCAGCGCGAGCACCGGGGTGATGCCCGAGCCGGCGACCACCGCGCCGTAGTGGCGGGCCCGGTCCGGCGCGAGGGCCGTGGTGAAGTGCCCGAGTGGCGGCAGCACCTCGATCGTGTCGCCGCCGCGCAGCGCGCCGCAGGCGAAGGCGGAGAAGGCGCCGCCGGGGATCTCCCGCACGCCGATCCGCAGCCGGCCGTGCCGGGCCAGGTCGTCGGGCGTGGAGCAGATGGAGTACGACCGCCGCACGTCCTCACCGGCGGCGCCGGGGCGGCGGACGGTGAGGTGCTGGCCGGCGGAGAACGCGAACGTCTCCCGCAGCTCCGCCGGCACGGCGAAGGTGACCGCCACGGCGTCGTCGGTGAGCCGGTCGACGGCGGCGACGGACAGCGGGTGGAAGACCGGCCGGCGACGGACCGGGCGGGTGATGGTGACAGTCACAGCGCCTTCAGGTGGTCGAAGGGTTCACGGCAGGAACGGCAGCGCCAGAGCGCCTTGCACGCGGTCGAGCCGAAGCGGCTGACCTGCTCGGTCTCGGGCGATCCGCAGCGCGGGCAGCGGACGGCGAGGGTCAGCGGCACCACGTTGTCGGCGCGTACGGGCGACGGCGGGGCGATGCCGGCGGCGGCGAGCTTGGCCCGGCCGGCGTCGGAGATCCAGTCGGTGCTCCACGCCGGGCTGTAGACGGTCCGCACGTCGGCCTCGGGACGCCCGACGGCGGCCAGCGCCCGCCGGATGTCGGCGCGGATCACGTCCATCGCCGGGCAGCCGGTGTAGGTGGGGGTGATGGTCACGACCACCCGGCCGGTCGCCGGGTCCTCGTCGACCGCCCGCAGGATGCCGAGGTCGTCGATGGTGACCACCCGGATCTCCGGGTCCACCACCGCCGCCACGGCCTCCCTCGGAGTCACCAGTGCCTCCTCGCGCTCACCAGTGCCGCCTTCCGTTCGCGACTGCGGGGCTCCGCTGCGCTGCACTCCTCGCGCTCACCAGTACCGCCTTCCGTTCGCGACTGCGGGGCTCCGCTGCGCTGCACTCCTCGCGCTCACCAGTTGGCTCCGGGGTGGGCGCGGTGCAGCACCTGCATCTCGGCGAGCAGGTAGGACAGGTGCTCGGTGTGCACGCCGTCCCGCCCGCCGCCCGGCGCCCAGCCGGACTCCGGCCGGGTCAGAGTGGCCTCGTCGAGCACGGCACCGACGGTGGCGTCGAAGTCGGCCCGCAGGGTGGCCGGGTCGACCGGCGCCGCCGGGTCGGAGGCGAACAGTTCGTGCGCGTACGGCCAGACCTGGTCGACCGCCGCCTGCATGCGCCGGTGCGACTCCTCGGTGCCGTCACCGAGCCGCCGCACCCACGTCGAGGCGTGGTCGAGGTGGTAGGCCGACTCCTTGCGGGCCTTGGCCCCGATCGCGGCCAGCCGCTCGTCGGCGCAGCCGGCCAGCGCGGTGTAGAGGGGAAGCTGGTAGGCCGCCAGGAAGAGCAGCTTCGCCATGGTGACCGCGAAGTCGCCGTTGGGCAGCTCCACGAGCAGGCAGTTGCGGAACTCCCGGTCGTCGCGGAGGAACGCCAGCGCGTCCTCGTCCCGGCCGGCGCCCTCCACCTCGCCCGCGTACGACAGCAGGAGCCGGGCCGCGCCGAGCTGGTCGAGGGCGATGTTGGCCAGCGCGATGTCCTCCTCCATCTCCGGCGCGCGGGTGGTCCACTCGGCCAGCCGCTGCGCCGCGACGAGCGCGTCGTCGCCGAGCGCGAGGGCGAAGTCGAAGGGGCCGTTCACAGGTGGGCCACCCCGTCCGGCACGTCGTAGAAGGTGGGATGCCGGTAGACCTTGTCGGCCGCCGGGTCGAAGAAGGCGTCCTTCTCGTCGGGGCTGGACGCGGTGATCGCGCCCGCCGGCACCACCCAGATGGAGACGCCCTCCTGGCGGCGGGTGTAGAGGTCCCGCGCGTTGCGCAGGGCCAGCTCGGCGTCGGGGGCGTGCAGGCTGCCGACGTGGGTGTGCGACAACCCGCGCCGCGCCCGCACGAAGACCTCCCACAGGGGCGACGGGGCGCTCACGCCGCGCTGCTCCGTCCGCTCGCTACGCTCGCTCACGCCGCTACCTTCTCCTTCTGCTCCACCCGCTTGGCGGCGTACGCCGCAGCGGCCTCCCGCACCCACGCGCCGTCGTCGTGGGCGCGGCGCCGGTGCTCCATCCGCTCCCGGTTGCACGGGCCGTTGCCCTTGATCACCCGCATCAGCTCGTCGTAGTCGGGCTGGGTGAAGTCGTACGACTGCCGGGACTCGTTCCAGCGCAGGTCGGGATCCGGGATCGTCAGGCCGAGGATCTCCGCCTGCTGCACGCACATGTCCACGAAGCGCTGGCGCAGCTCGTCGTTGGAGAAGCGCTTGATCTTCCAGGCCATGGACTGCGCCGAGTGGGTGGAGTCGGTGTCCGGCGGGCCGAACATCGCCAGCGACGGGTACCACCAGCGGTCGAGGGCGTCCTGCGCCATCGCCTTCTGCGCCGGGGTGCCGTGCGCGAGCGTGTGCAGGATCTCGTAGCCCTGCCGCTGGTGGAACGACTCCTCCTTGCAGACCCGGATCATCGCCCGCGCGTACGGCCCGTAGGAGCAGCGGCAGAGCGGGACCTGGTTGACGATGGCGGCGCCGTCCACCAGCCAGCCGATGGCGCCCACGTCGGCCCAGGTCAGGGTGGGGTAGTTGAAGATCGAGCTGTACTTCTGCCGGCCGTTGAGCAGCAGCTCGACCAGCTCGTCCCGGCTGATCCCGAGGGTCTCGGCGGCGGCGTAGAGGTAGAGGCCGTGGCCGGCCTCGTCCTGCACCTTGGCCAGCAGGATCGCCTTGCGCTTGAGCGAGGGGGCGCGGCTGATCCAGTTGCCCTCCGGCTGCATGCCGATGATCTCGGAGTGCGCGTGCTGCGCGATCTGCCGGATCAGCGTCTTGCGGTACGCCTCGGGCATCCAGTCGCGCGGCTCGATCTTCTGGTCGGCGTCGATGACCTCGGCGAAGTACGCCTCGAGGTCCTCGTCCGGGCCGGGGGCGCCGCCCCGGCGGCCACGTGCGGCGGCCTCCCGCAGGGCCGCCTCCGCCGCCTCGACCTCGCCGAGCAGGCCACCGCCGGGTGCGTCCTCGGCGGAGAAGTCGTTGCCATACATGGGGTCAAGTGTTACAGCTCGCCTCTCGGGACACCAGAGGGTGTAACAGGTTTCCGGAGGCAGTTTCGGTACGGGGAAGGGGCTCCGGCAGCCGGGCAAACTATGACTTGGCTCACTATGAGAAGCTGAATCCTCTCAACAGCCGCATAGCGGCTCGATATCCCGCCTACATGGCAAGTTGCCAGGTGTCGGGTCCTGGCGCGCCGCCGATCCGCACGTAGACTTCCCCCGTCACACCGATCGGCTGCCGACGATCGCCCGAGAAACACGGAGGGCGCATCCCCCGCCTCGGCGAGCCGCCGATCCGTCCGACAACCAGCCGGTCCCCCGGCCCTGACATCTGGAGCTCATCCACTCATGCGATCCCGCGTGACCCTGGTGCTCGCCGTCGTGGCGGTCCTCCTCGGTGGTGGCCTGCTCGTCCCGGCCGCGTACGCCCGACTCACCGGCGACGACGCCGCGAGCGGCGGAAGCGGTGGCGGAAGCGTGGCGGCGCCCGCGCCGGTCCCGCCCGCGCCGCCGACCCTGGCCGCCGGCCCGGTGGCGGTGGACTTCAAGGGCGAGTTCTTCTCGTGGGCCCTGATGGACCGGGAGACCGGCGAGATCTCCGGGTCGAAGAACCTGGCCTCGACCAGCTCCACCGAGTCGATGATCAAGGCCTGGTTCGCGGCGGACTACCTCCGCCAGCTCGGCGACAAGCCGCTGCCGGCCGAGCGCAAGAAGCAGATCACCACCGCCATCCGGGACAGCAACGACGACGCCGCCAACGCCCTGTACGGCGCGGTGGGTCGGGCCGCCACGATCAAGCGGATGATCAGCACCTGCGAACTCACCGACACCAAGCCGGGCAACGTGCCCGGCTACGTGGGCTGGTGGAGCTTCACCCGGATGTCCCCGCGCGACGCCGTCCGGCTCGGCGACTGCATCGCCGAAGGCACGGCCGCCGGCCCCAAGTGGACGAAGCTCCTGCTGGACGAGATGAGCAAGGTCAGGGGCAGCACGGCCGCCAAGGACCAGAAGGCCCGCTCCGGCGGCGGCCGCTGGGGCATCATCGACGGCCTCCCCCAGTCGATCGTCAGCCAGGGCCCGGTCAGCATGAAGAACGGCTGGACCCCGCTCAACTACGACGGAAACTGGCACGTGAACTGCCTCGCGGTGACCGACAGGTGGAGCCTCGCGGTGATGCTGCGCTACCCGCAGAAGAGCGGGCTGAACTACGGCGCGCAGGTCTGCGCCTCGGTCGCCAGCCAGCTCGTGACCCCGCAGCCCGGCGCCGCCCTCAAGGTGCCGCAGCAGCCCGCCGGGAAGCTCTGATGACGCGACAGCGCCGGGCCGACGAGCCCGCCGACGCCTCCCCCCGCAGGCTCATCGCCATCGCGGTGGTCCTCATCTGCCTGGTGCTCGTCTCGCTGCGGCTGCTGCCGGGCTCGCCGTTCGAGTCCCGCGCCGCCGCCGAGTGGGGCACCCCCGCCGGCCCGGCCGAGCGCGCCACGACCGCCCCCAGCGACCGCAGCTCCCGGCCCTCGCCGTCGCCGAGCCCGACGCCGGAGCCGGAGCCGCTGCCGTTCGAGGCCAAGGAACTCGACCTGGACATCGAGGGCTGGTACTCCTGGAGCGTCCTCGACCGCCGCACCGGGGAGATCGTCGGCTCCGACAACATGGACGAGACCAGCACCACGGCGTCGCTGATCAAGGCGTGGATCGTCGCCGACCACCTGCGCCGCGCCGACGAGAACGGCCAGACCCCGAGCGCCGCCAAGCTGGCCGACGCCACGAAGATCATCCGGGACAGCGACAACACCCGGACCCAGCAGTTCTACAACGCGCTGGGCGGGTCCTCCTCGATCAAGCGGCTGCTCGCCAAGTGCGAGCTGACCGACAGCAGCGTCGCCAGCGACGGCGGCTGGAGCCGGACGAAGCTCTCCCCCCGGGACACCGCCCGGATGGGCGCCTGCATCGCCGACGGCCGCGCCGCGGGGCCGAAGTGGACCAAGTGGCTGCTCAACGAGATGCGGCTGGTCAGGGGCGGCGGCGACTTCGGCATCCGTAAGGCGTTCCCGGCCGCCGAACGCAAGAACATCGCCATCAAGAACGGCTGGATCGACCGGACCAAGGAGCAGGAGATGCACATCAACTGCCTGGCCATCGGCGACACCTGGACGATGGGCGTGATGGTCCGCTACCCGATCGGCAAGGGCTACGAGTACGGCATGAAGAACTGCCAGAAGATCACCGAAGCCCTCCTCCGCCCCACCACCTAGACCCGACCACCGCCCCGGGCCGGCCAGAGGTTCAGCCCGTGAAGAAGGCCGGGCCGGAGGGGGGCAGGGGCGGGGCGGCGTCGATGGCGGCGGCGCGGCGCGCGAACTCGCGCAGGCCCGCCACCTGGCGCTCGCCGAGGGAGAAGTCCAGCGCCCGGAAGTACGTCGCCAGGGTCGCCGCGTCGAACGGCTCCCAGCGCGCGGCCGCCTCGGCCACCTGGTCCAGCTCGGCCAGGCAGAGGTCCCGGGAGCGCAGGAACGCCTCGTGCACCTCCTTGACCAGGCCGGGGTGGGCGGCGGCGAAGTCGCGGCGTACCGCCCAGACGGCGAAGACCATCGGCAGGCCCGTCCACTCCCGCCACGCCTGCCCGAGGTCGGTGACCTCCAGCCCACGCTTCGGCGCCTCGTAGAGGGCGCGCAGCGCCACGTCGCCGATCAGCACCCCGGCGTCGGCCTCCAGCAGCATCTGGGTCAGGTCGGGCGGGCAGCGGAAGTACTCGGGGTTCACCCCGTACCGCTCGCCGAGCAGCAACTGGGCCAGCAGCACCCCGGTCCGCGAGGTCGAGCCCAGCGCCACCTTGCCGTGGCCGAGCTCGGCCAGCGGGCGGGTGGAGACGACGTTGACGGACAGCACCGGGCCGTCGCTGCCGACCGCCAGGTCGGGCAGGAGCAGCAGCTCGTCGGCGTGCCGCAGGTACTCCACCTGCGAGATCGGGCCGATGTCCAGGTCACCGGCGACCAGGGCGGCGCTGAGCCGGTCCGGGGAGTCCTTGTGCAGGTCGACGTCGATCAGGGCGCCGGAGCGCATCAGCCCCCAGTAGATCGGCAGGCAGTTCAGGAACTGGATGTGCCCGACCCGGGGGCGTGCGACGTGCTCAGCCATGCCCCGACCGTATCCCCGCCACCGTCGCGTGGCTCAGTGGGCCGGGGTGGGAGTGGCCAACCCCGCATCCGCCGGGTGGTCGCCGTCCCCCGCCTCGCCCGGCGCGCCGTCCGCACCGCCCGCCCGGGCCGCCGCCGTCGACCCGGCGCCGGCCGCCCGGACCCGTCGGACGGACCGGGCGACGGCCGGCACGAACGCCACCACGACCAGCAGGCCGACCGCGCCGGCCGCCGCGATCAGGGGTCGCGGCGACAGCAGCGCCAGCAGGGCGCCCCCGATCAGGTAGCCCCCCATCGAGCCGCCCTGCACGGCCGCGCCGTAGAGGGCGTACGCCCGGCCGCGCGACGCCTCCGGCACCCGCCGGGCGGTGAGCAGGTTGGCGAAGACGTTCTCCCCGCCGTTCGCCGCGCCCGCGACCAGCCAGAGCGGGACCAGCAGCGCGGCCGTGGGCACGGCGGCGGCGACCAGCACCATGAGGCAGATGCCGCCGAGCGTCGCCAGCACCCCGTACACCAGGGCGCCGTCGTCGGTGAGCCGGTGGGCCAGCCGGGCGCAGAGCCAGCTGCCGGGCAGCATCCCCGCCATCCAGGCGGCACCGACCAGCCCGTACACCGTGGGCGAGCTGTCGAGGGTCTCGCGGATGAAGAAGACCTCGACCACGTTGATACCGCCGACGGCGGTGATGACCGCGGCCGTGCTGACGACGACGGCCAGCAGCAGCGGGTCGCCGCGCAGCCGCCACGCCGGGGCCCGTTCCGTCCCGGACGCGGGTGCGGCCGTGGCCCGCCGGCCGCCCCTGCGGGTACGCAGCAGCAGGCCCGCGGCCACCAGGGCGAGGTAGCTCCCGGCGTCGATGAGCAGGGGTACGCGCGCACCGAACTGCCCGACCAGCAGCCCGGCGAGCACGGGGCCGCCGAGCGCGCCCAGGCTGCTGGCCGTCTGGCTGATCGCGCTCGCCCGGGGCAGGTCGGCGGGGCGCACCATCGCCGGCAGCAGCGCCGCCAGGCAGGGGTGGGTCACGGCCAGCCCGCAGGCGAGCAGCGCGACGAGCCCGATGATCAGGGCCGGGTGGGTGGCGAAGGCGAGCAGGGCGCAGACGGCCGCCTGTCCCAGGCCGGCGGTGACCAGCAGCTTCCGGCTGTCCACCCGGTCGGCGAGGCGCCCGGTGAGCGGGGCGAGCACCACCAGCGGCAGGGTCGCCGCCAACAGCAGTCCGGACACGGCGATGCCGCTGGCGCCGGCGGACTGGAGGGCGAGCGCCAGGGCGGTGGCGGCGAGGAAGTCACCGCACATCGAGGTGCCGCGCGCGGTGGCGGCGAGCCAGACGTCGGACCAGCGCGACCCGTCAGTTGTGAAGGACATACTTCGAAAATAATCCTTCACAACTGATCGAAGCAACCCCCTACGCCAGCGGCACCGCCCGGTACTGCACCGCCACCGTGCGCGCCCCGGCCGGCGGATCCGCCTGCCGGTTCCGCTGCCGGTACGGCTCGAACAACGCGCTCACCGCCTCGTTCAGCCCGGCCAGCTCGTCGGCGGTGAGCAGCAGCAGCGTGTCGCTGAACAGCGCGACGTCGTACCACTCGGCGGGCTCGTCCCCGGCGCGGCGCAGCCAGTCCCGGGTCCGCTCCATGTCCCGGGCCGCGTGCGCCTCCACCAGCGCCTGCTCGGCCGCGCGCGCCTCCGGGCCGGCGGACTGTCCCGCGTCGACCAGCAGGGTCCGGCCGACCGTGCGCCACAGCCGCTCGCGCGCGTCCCCCCGGCTCGGTGCCTGCTCCACCAGGCCCGACCTGGCCAGCGCCCGGAGGTGGTAGCTGGTCGCGCTCGGCGACAGCCCGGCCACCTCCGCACACTCCGTGGCGGTCGCACCGCCCTCCACCACGCCCAGGTGTTCCATGATCGCGATTCGGGCCGGATGGGCCAGCGCCCGCATCACCTGCGGGTCGCTGATCGTGATCCGGCGCTGTTCGGGACGCGCCTCCGTCATTCGTCCATGATTCCTGGTCGCCCGCCCGCCGTGGGTCGCCGGTCGACCGGCACCGGAGGTCAGCGGCGGACGGCGGCGCCACGGTCGAAATCCGGTGGAGCGTCACGCGCCCGGCGCGTAGGCTGTCAGGTCGCTCCCATCCGCCCGCCGGACACGCGAGCGACCGGCAGTAGACCCCGACGGGATTCAGCGTGACCGACCTCGATCTCGACCTCGACGCCGACCTCGCCGCCGAACGCGAGCACCTCGCCACCTCCCGGGCCGCCCTGGCGCAGATGCGGGAACGCGCCCAGGCCCTCTTCTCGACCGGCGACCAGGTGGCCGGCGACGCGTACGCGGCCGAGACCCTCGGGCGCACCCTCGCCCGCCGGGTCGCCGAACTCGCCGACGACCCCACCACGCCGCTCTTCTTCGGGCGCCTCGACTTCGGTGCGACGACCGGGGCCCCGCCCGCCGACGACCCGCCCGGCGGCCCCGGCGACGGGCCGGACGGGTGGCACGCGGACCACGCCGGGCGGCGCTACCACGTCGGCCGGCGGCACGTCACCGACGACCGGGGCGAGCCGCTGGTGCTGGACTGGCGGGCCCCCGTCTCCCGGTCGTTCTACCGGGCGAGCGCGCGCGACCCGCAGGGCGTGGCGGTACGGCGCCGCTTCGGGTTCAGCAGCGGGGCGCTTACCAGCTTCGAGGACGAGCGCCTCGACCGAGGCGAGGAACTGGGGACGACCAGCCGGATCCTGACCGCCGAGATCGAACGGCCGCGCGTCGGGCCGATGCGCGACATCGTCGCCACCATCCAGCCCGAGCAGGACGAGCTGGTCCGGGCAGACCTCGCCGACTCGATCTGCGTGCAGGGCGCCCCGGGCACCGGCAAGACGGCCGTCGGCCTGCACCGGGCCGCGTACCTGCTCTACCTGCACCGGGAGCGGCTGCGCCGCTCCGGCGTGCTGATCGTGGGGCCGAACCGGGCCTTCCTGTCGTACATCGCGGCGGTGCTGCCGGCGCTCGGCGAGGTGGAGGTCGAGCAGGCCACCGTGGAGGACCTGGTCGGCCGGGTGCCGGTGCGGGCCGTCGAGGACCCGGCGGTGGCCGCCATCAAGCACGACGCCCGGATGGCCGAGGTGCTGCGCCGGGCAGTCGACGCGCACATCGGCGAGCCGACCGAGCCGATCATGGTCTCGGACGGCTCGTTCCGCTGGCGGATCGGCCTGGACCCGCTGCACCGGGTGGTCCAGGAGACCCGCCGGGAACGACTGCCGTACGCCACGGGGCGCGAGCGCGTCCGGGCCCGGGTGGTGGCGCTGCTGCAACGGCAGGCCGAGGCGCGGCGCGCCGAGTCCCCGAGCGACGCCTGGCTGCGCCGGATGGGCAAGGCCACCCCGGTCACCGCCTTCCTCGACGCGGTCTGGCCGGCGCTCACCCCGGAAGGGCTGGTGCACGCCCTGCTCGGCGACCCGCAGCGGCTCGCCGCGGCGGCGGACGGGCTGCTCGACGCCGAGGAGCAGGCGCGGCTGTGCAGGCTCGCCGCCCCGGCCGGCACGAAGCTCGGGCGTACGCCGAAGGCCACGAAGTGGACGGCGGCCGACGCCGTGCTGATCGACGAGGCGGCCGGGCTGATCGAGCGGCCGGGCGGCTTCGGGCACGTCGTCGTCGACGAGGCCCAGGACCTCTCCCCGATGCAGTGCCGGGTGATCGCCCGACGCAGCGAGCACGGGTCGATCACGCTCCTCGGCGACCTGGCCCAGGGCACCGCCCCGTGGGCCGCCGCCGACTGGCGGGAGTCCCTGCGCCACCTCGGCAAGCCGGACGCCGTCGTGGTGCCGCTGACCGTCGGGTTCCGGGTGCCCGCCGCCGTGGTGGCGTTCGCCAACCGGCTGCTGCCGGCGCTCGCCGTCGACGTGCCCCCGGCCGAGTCGCTACGCCGCGACGGGGCGCTCGACGTGCGTACCGTCGACGACCTGGCCGCCGCGACGGTGGCCGAGGTGCGCGCGGCGCTCGCGTTCGACGGCTCGGTGGCGGTGATCGCCGCCGACGACGCGGTCGGCGGGCTGCGGGCGGCGCTGGAGGCCGCTGGCGTCGACACCGCGACCGTCGACGAGCCGGCCGCCGCGGCGCGCGTCACGGTGGTGCCCGCGACCCTGGTCAAGGGCCTGGAGTACGACCACGTCATCGTCGTCGAGCCGGCGGCGATCGTGGCCGCCGAACCGCGCGGCCTGCACCGGCTCTACGTGGTGCTCACACGGGCGGTCTCCCGACTCGCCGTGCTGCACACCCGACCGCTCCCCGCGCCGCTCGGCTGACCCGGACTTGCGCCGGGGCGGTAGACAGGTGTCCGTGACGCCCTCGACGAGTCTCCCGTGATCCTCGCCCGCGCCGAGGCGGTCAGCCGCCGCTACGGCGACGTGCTCGCCCTCGACCGGGTCGACCTGGAGGTCTCCGCCGGCGAGCTGGTCGGCCTGCTCGGCCCGAACGGGGCCGGCAAGAGCACCCTGCTGAACCTGCTCGTCGGGCTGCGCCGGCCCACCGCCGGCCGGGTCGAGCTGTTCGGCGGCGACCCCCGTGACCCGGCGAGCCGGCGGCGGATCGGGGTCACCCCGCAGGAGACGGGCCTGCCCGGCACGCTGCGGGTCGGCGAGGTGGTGGACTTCGTCGCCGCCCACCACCCCGACCCGGTCCCTCGGGGCGAGCTGCTCGACCGCTTCGGCCTCGGCGAGCTGGCCCGGCGGCAGACCGGGGGCCTCTCCGGCGGGCAGCGCCGCCGACTCGCGGTGGCGCTCGCCTTCGTCGGCCGGCCCCGGCTGGTGCTGCTCGACGAGCCGACCACCGGCCTGGACGTCGCGGCGCGGCACACCCTGTGGGAGGCGATCCGGGCGTTCCACGACGACGGCGGCACCGTGCTGCTGAGCAGCCACTACCTGGAGGAGGTCGAGGCGCTGGCCCGGCGGGTGGTGGTCATCGGGCAGGGCCGGGTGCTGGCCGACGACACGGTCGACGCGATCCGGGGCATCGTCGGCGTACGCCGGGTCAGCCTGGTCGCCGACGCGCTGCCCGCGCTGCCCGGCGTCGTCCGCACCGAGCGGGTCGACGGCCGCACGCACCTGCTCACCACCGACGCCGACGAGCTGGTGCGGGCCCTGGTCACCGCCGGGGTGGCGTTCGCCGACCTGGAGGTCCGCCCCACCTCGCTCGAGGAGGCGTTCCTCGCCATCACCGCGCCCGGCTCCGGAGCCGACCGTCCGACGACCGCCGTGGCCGGCCCGCCGGCCACCGCCTGAGGGGACGGTTCTCCCATGCGCCTCGCCCTGGTCCACGCCCGCTACCAGCTCCTGGAGACGGTCCGCATCCCGATCGCCGTCTTCGGCAGCGCCTTCTTCCCCGCCGTCGCGATGCTCTTCTTCGTGGTGCCGTTCGCCGGCAAGGACCCGGTCGGCGCCACCTACGCCACCGCCGCCATGGTCACCTTCTCGGTGATGAGCGCGAACATCTTCCAGTACGGCGTCGGGGTCGCCGAGGACCGCGACCAGCCCTGGAACCCGTACACGCGGACCCTGCCGGCCGGGCCCGCGCCCCGCTTCGCCGGGCGGGTGCTGGCCGGGCTGGCACTCACCTACCTCTCCCTGGTGCCGGTGGTGGCGATCGGGGCGACGCTCACCGAGGCGCGGGTCAGCGCACCGGCGTTCCTGCTGGCCCTGGCGATCGTCACGGTGATCTCGGTGCCGTTCACGCTGCTGGGTCTCGCCATCGGCTACTCGATGCCCAGCAAGGCGGCGATCGTCGTGGCGCAGGTCGTCTTCTTTCCGCTCGCCTTCGGGGGCGGGCTGCTCTCCGCACCGGACCAGGCGCCCGGCTTCGTCGAGGCCGTCGCGCCGTTCCTGCCGACCCGGGGCGCGGTGGAGCTGATGTGGGCGGCGGTCGGCGACTACCCGGTCAACCCGCTGTCGATGGTCATGCTCGGGGTCTGGGTGGTGCTGCTGGCGCTGCTGGCCGGGTGGGCGTACCGGCGCGACGAGGGTCGACGGTTCAGCTGACGTTTCGGCCGATCCGCCACGTGGCGCGGCGGGTCGGTGCCACGATTCCGGCAGGGGCGTGCCGGCGTGGCCGTCCCCCGCCGAGAGGGGGGTCGACGTGAGCATCGTCCCGCCGGGCACACCCTGCTGGGTCGACCTCGCCACCCCGGGCCTCGCCGAGGCGCGGCGGTTCTACCCCGAGCTGTTCGGTTGGACCGGCCGGATCGACCCGGAGCCCGAGGCGGGCGGCTACACGGTCTTCCTGCTCGGCGGGCGGGCGGTGGCGGGCGCGGGACCGCCGGCCATCCCCGACCAGGTGCCGATCTGGTCGACGTACCTGGCGACCGACGACGCGGACCTGGTGGCCGGCCGGGTCGAGCGGGCCGGCGGGCAGGTCGTGGTGCCCCCGTTCGAGGTCTTCGACCAGGGACGGATGGCGGTCTTCGCCGACCCCGCCGGCGCGACGTTCAGCGTCTGGCAGCCGATGTCGATGCCCGGCGCCGAGGTCTTCGACGTCCCGGGGGCGCTGACCTGGACCGAGCTGGTCACCCCCGATCCGGAGGGCGCGAAGGTCTTCTACGAGCTGGTCTTCGGCTGGCAACCGGACGACCAGCAGGCGGGCCCGGTCACGTACACCGGCTGGCGGCTCGGCACCCGGATCGTGGCCGGCATGGTGCCACCGCTCGGCGACGGGTTCCCGGCGGACACGCCCGCGTACTGGTCGGTGTACTTCGCCGTGGCCGACGCCGACGCGGCCGCCGCCCGCGCCGCCGAACTCGGCGGCACCATCCTCGTCCCGCCCCAGACCGCCCCGGCGGGGCGCTACGCCGCCCTCCGCGACCCCCACGGCGCCCTCTTCAACATCCTCACCCGCCCCTGACCATCCCCACCCGCGCGGGGCGGGACGGTCAGCGACGGGGGCGGATCGGGACGACCAGGGGGCCGTGGTCGCCGTCAACGACGCGGACCGTGGCGCGGTACCAGGTGGCCAGGAGTTGCTCGGTGAGCACCTCGCGGGGGGTGCCGGCGGCGACCACCCGGCCGTCGGCCAGCAGCACCATGCGGTCGGCGTACTCGCCGGCGATGGAGAGGTCGTGCATGGTGGCGAGCACGGTCAGGCCGTGCTCGCGGCGCAGCCGGTCGACCAGTTCCAGCACCTCCTGCTGGTGGCCGATGTCCAGGGCGCTGGTCGGCTCGTCCAGCAGCAGCAGGGTCGCGCCCTGGGCCAGCGCGCGGGCCAGGAAGACCCGCTGCCGCTCACCGCCGGAGAGGGTGGCCAGTTCCCGGTCGTGGAATCCGGCCAGGTCCAGCCCGTCGAGCACCTCGTGGGCGGCGGCCAGGTCGGCGGCCGACTCCCGGCCCAGCGTCGGGATGTAGGGGGTGCGGCCCAGCAGCACGTAGTCGAGCACCGTCATGCCGGCCGGCACGACCGGGGACTGGGCGACCGTGGCGACCACCCGGGCGCGGTCGCGGCGGCGCAGCGCCTCGCTGGGCGTACCGAAGAGGGAGACGGCGCCCGGCGCGGGCAGCAGGCCGCCGACGGCGCGCAGCAGGGTCGACTTCCCGGCGCCGTTCGGGCCGATCACGGTGACCCACTCGCCGGCGGCGACGGTCAGGTCGACGCCGGCCAGGATCGGCGTGCCGTCCAGGCGCACGTGCAGGTCGCGCACCTCGACGGCGGGCACGGCGGCCACGTCGGGGGCCCCCACGGCCCCACCGTCCGCCGGCCGCGCGGCCGCGCGCCGCGCGCTCACCCGAGCATCCGACGGGAGGTACGCAGCACCAGCACGAAGAACGGGCCGCCGAGCAGTGCGGTGACCACGCCGATCGGGATCTCCGACGGGGCGGCTGCGGTGCGGGCCACCACGTCGGTCAGGGCCAGGAAGGCCCCGCCGAAGAGCAGCGAGAGCGGCAGGATCACCCGGTAGCTCGACCCGACGAGCAGCCGGACGGTGTGCGGCACGATGATCCCGACGAAGCCGATCAGGCCGGACGCGGAGACGGCGGCGGCGGTGCCGAGCGAGGCGGCGGCGATGAGCAGGTAGCGGGACCGCTGCGGATGCAGTCCGAGGCTCGTGGCCTCGTCGTCGCCGACGGAGAGCACGTCGAGTTCCCGCCGGTGCAGCAGCACCACGAACGCGGTGATCAGGAAGTACGGCAGCACCAGCCGCACGTCGTGCCAGCCGGCGGTGGCGAGCCGCCCGAGCAGCCAGGAGTAGACCTGCTGGATGCTGTCGGAGTTGCGTTGCAGCAGGTACGTCTGCCCGGCGGAGAGGAACGCGGAGACGGCCACGCCGGCGAGGATCAGCGTGGCGGTGGAGCGGCCGCGCCCGCCGGAGACGCCCAGCAGGTAGGTCATCGCCACCGCGCCGATCGAGCCGACGAACGCGGCCAGCGGGATGGTGAGCGGCAGCCCGGTCAGCGCGCCGCCAGCCCCGACGCCGAGGGTGATCACCGCCGTGACCGCGAGCCCGGCCCCGGCCGCCACCCCGAGCAGGTACGGGTCGGCCAGCGGGTTGCGGAACACGCCCTGGTAGCAGCCGCCGGCCAGGGCGAGCAGCCCGCCGACCAGCAGCCCGAGCACCACCCGGGGCAGCCGCAGCTCGGTGACGATGGCGATCTCGCGCTCGGAGAGCCCGCTGTCGAGGCGTACCCCCGGGATGAGGTTCAGCAGCTCGGCCGCGACGCTGCCCGGCGGCAGGCTGACCGGGCCGAGGGACACCCCGGCGACCAGGGCGACGAGCACCGCGGCGACCCCGGCGGCGAGCCATCCCCATCGGGCCGTCCCAGGTGGTCGGCAGCGGCACGGCGGCGGCCGGGTTGACCCG